>CANFGZ010000091.1 GCA_947446585.1 Chitinophagaceae bacterium
ACTTGGAGTTTCTCTGGCTACAATGGTGGCCAATTTATCTGCTCATAAACAAGGTTGGGATGAAAGGTGGGAGGAGTTTAGTGCATGGGCCGAAAAAGGTCAGAAAATCAAAGATCAATTACTGGCTCTTGTAGACGAAGACACCAATGCATTTAATAAAATTATGACGGCTTTTGGTTTGCCAAAAGGAAATGAGACTGAAAAAGCCGCAAGAAAATTGGCTATACAAGAAGCTACAAAATATGCAATTGAAATCCCATTCAAAGTAATGAATCTTTCTTTAGAAAGTATGGAAGTAATAAAAGCTATGGCAGAAACAGGTAATCCTAATTCCGTTTCAGATGCTGGCGTAGGCGCTTTATGTGCAAGATCGGCTGTAATGGGCGCTTTCATGAATGTTCGAATAAATGCAGCCGGTTATGAAGACAGTACATTTGTATCGTCAATAATTAATAAAGGCCGTGAGATAGAAAATAGTGCAATCGAAACAGAAGCCCTTATTCTTAAAATTGTGAATGATAAAATTGGATTGTGATTTTTTAATGAACAGACTTAATTTGCTTTTTATCTTGATGATATTCAATTAACAAAACTGCATTTTCATTTAGATTACTGCTGGAATGGATTTCGAATCTTTTTTTGCCGGATGTAACTACAACTAGCGCAGTGTTTGGTGCAATAGAGCCCAGATTGTCGGCAAACATAATGAGTTCGTTTATTTTTGCCGTGTCTTCTATTTTGATATTTAATACAATAGGCTCTTCGGTTAGTCTTTGTTTATTTTTTAGCAGCTTCCCATTAAAAAATATACTTATGGTGTCGTTATCTATGCTGCCATTATCATAGAGTTTAATTTGAATATTTTTGTCATCGACAATTAAAGTTGAAACCGTATTTTTTTTTCGGCTATTCATTTCCGAAATTAAATCTGAATCATAATCATTATTGACTGCATGTGCAATTAAAGAATCAGGAATTTTATTTGCTATAATTATTTTTGTGGAATCGGATTTAACGGGAGTTATATTTAAAGATTTTTTTGGAATCTCTTTTTTTAATTGGGGCTTTGTTACAGACTTAATAGGTTCATTTTTCAAAATGGTTTCAGGATTTATACTAAAACAAGTGGGGCTGTTTCCAGGAAGCTTCTCTGGAATCTTTGAAATTTTACGCAACCAGAAATTGTCTCCGGTTTCTAATCCAAATAAATCAGTAAAAGCTGAGCTTGTAGAAACATTACCTCGCAGAATATTATTCTCAGTGTTTCCTACCCGCCAAAGCCTGATGGTCATTAATACATGATCTCCGCTGTTTTCAATAAAATGCGTTCCCGTGATTACCCACATTTTTGAAGATTTTATGTATTGACCCACAAAGTAAGATTTGCAATGACTTTTTCTGTTATCTAAAACAACATCATAGGTATAACCACAAAGTTCATTTTGGCTTTGAACTATGTTCATCTTAAAATATTCATCAATCATAATTCCCTCCCAGCAACCGGTAATATTCTGAGCCTTCAGAATTAAATTCAGAAAAATCAGTAATAATGTACAGTAAATTGCTTTTTTCATCGGCAACTAAAATAATATAAAAATTGCCGCTTTTAAAATATTTAAAACATAACGAATTGTTATTACATAAAAGACAGATTCATCAAAAAAATGATTTAATCAATAGTTTTAAGGGATATATACCAATTTTGGAAACAAATGTGTAGTTTTGGAACCTGCTTTTGCAGTTGCTCAGATTGAGAAAAACAAAAAATCATGTTATGATAAAAAACAGTTTAACGTATTTGCTTTTAGTTACAGTAGTTTTAATTTCTTCTTGTTCTAAAGACAGCATTCTAGTTCAAACAACAGATCCGGTAGGTAACCCTGTAATCGTTCCTCCTGTTGCCCCTCCAACAAGTGCTACAGACAGTACATTAGTAATGGGTAACCCTAGTAATGCTACTACAAATGTTGCAGACTTTGGTAATTATCTTTTAAAAGAAAATTATTATTCCGTGTCTTATAACAGAGACAGAGGTATCCCTAATTGGGTAAGCTGGCATGTATCCGCAACTGATTTGGGTGCAGTAAACAGACAAGATGATTTTAGAGGCAATCCTAATTTGCCTTCAGATTGGTATAAAGTGGAAAATACCAGTTATAGTGGATCTGGTTTCGACAGAGGGCATATGTGTCCTTCATCAGACAGAACTTCTTCAATCGCAGCAAATTCTTCAACTTTTTTAATGACAAATATTATACCTCAGGCACCACAGAATAATCAAATTACCTGGGCAGGTTTGGAAAATTATTGCCGGTCTTTGGTTCAATCTGGAAGTGAATTGTATATTATCGCTGGTTCTTATGGAGAAGGTGGCACCACCACATCAGGTGGTTTATCAACTATCATTGATAATGGCAGAATTACCGTTCCTTCAACACTTTGGAAAGTCATTGTGGTATTACCAAATGGATCTAATGACTTAAACAGAGTAACAACCAATACAAGAGTAATCAGTATCGTAATACCTAATAATGATAATGTGAATAGCGACTGGAAGACATACAGAACTTCAGTTGATTTTATTGAACAAGAAACAGGATATGATATTTTATCGAAAGTATCAGTTGGAACACAATCTGTAATTGAATCAAGAATTGATAATTTATAATAATAACTTTTAAAATTTTTTTGAAATGAAAAATAAAATTCTTTTTACCGGTACATTTTTTTTATTGATGAGTAGTTCATTCGCTCAGACAAATACAAGTAAAAAAAATAAAACTCAGCAATCACAGGAGTCAATTAAAACCAGTTCAAAAACACCCGTAGTGGAGACTTTGGATAATGCAAATACAGAAACGATTAAGAAAAAAATTGTATTGTCAGAAAGTCAAATCAAGGAAGAAAAATTTATTTCATTAATTAAGAATAATCTTACTAAAATAACAGAAATCGAAAATGCAGTAGGAGAGAAGGAAAAATATATTTCAAGTGAAGATAAATCAACTCAGAGTGCCCGAATTAAAGATTTAGAAACGTTAAAATCAACAATGCTGACAGACTTATTAGGAAAAGAGGGATACGACTATTATTTAAATAAATATAAAAACAAGAAATAAGAATATCTTATTTCTTTAATTAAATAGCCTTGTAGTACAAGGCTATTTTTTATGCCATAAAGCGTTAAACAATAATTTTTAAATCAATTCGTTTTAAAAAATACTGATTTAAAAAAAATATCAGATATCAATAAAATCACTAAAAAAAGTCATTGATTAAGTTTTTTTAGAACTGTTAATACGTAACCTTACTATGGTTATCTACGTATTTAAATCGCAAAATCCCTCTATTTTTCTTTCTGTGAAATAAATTATAACATCCGGCGTTATAATAATATCCTATAACCCGACCTGCTTAATGGTCGAATCCTAAACGCCGATGAAAAAACTTTTACCCATCCTGATCCTTTTGCTTGGCCAATTTGCGTCAGGGCAAAATACAAATCCAAGAAGGATTTCTACTGAGCAACCAGAAAGAATCATCAATAATTCTCCATGGGATGAGACGGAGCCAGCTATTAATGGATTTTCAAGAGTTTTGAAAGGGAATAAATTCACATTTATCAATAATTTAGGTACATCTATCTCTAATCCTGTATTTGATGGGGCAAGAAATTTCTCTAATCATCTGGCCGCTGTTGAAAAAGACGATAAATGGGGATTTATCAATGAAAGAGGTTTGGTTGTAATTCCAATGAATTATGAAATTGTTTATGATTTCGTTGAAGATTTTACTATAGTTTATCAAAATAAAAAATGGTTTAAAATAAATAAAACAGGAATCAACTTAACAGAGTTGAATATTGATATTTGTTATGGCATTAAAAATGGAGTCATCCTTATTTCGAAGAATGGAAAAAAAGGACACATGCAATCGGATGGCCGTATAATTTATGATCAAATCACTGCTGATTCCACAGCCACAATTTTCCAAAGAACTAATCCCATCCAAAATAATAACGTAACGGCGAATTGCCCAGACAATTTAACTTTTGAATTTGGAAATTTTACAAATTGGAGATGTTATACAGGAACAGTTGATTCTGTTGGAAATACTAACGTAGTTACAGTAGCATTGTCGGGGCCTATTGCAAACAGACACAGAATTATAGCAAGAGCAATTCCTTCAGCGGTAGATTTTTTTGGATTATTCCCAACCAACCCTCCAGACGGAAGTAATTTTGCTGTAAAATTAGGAAATACAAATATCGGAGCTCAGGCAGAACGTATTTCATATACCATTCGTGTTCCACAAAACGACAGTAATTTTTCTGTTAAATACGATTATGCTGTGGTTTTTCAGGATCCAGGTCATACTAACTGGTCTCAGCCACGTTTTACGGCTAAGTTATTTGATTCTGCGTCTAACCGATACGTTGACTGTGCTTCATTTGAATATATTTCAACGTCAAATCTTCCAGGCTTTGCTCGTTCAACTGTTGATACTTCTGTAATATATAAACCATGGGCATCAGCTTTTATAAGCCTCAGGGCTTATGCCGGCAGAACTATGTATTTAGAATTCACTACTGCAGATTGTGTGAGAAGAGGTCATTGGGGGTATGCTTACTTAGATGTTGAAAATACTTGTGGTCAGTCAATTGGAGTACAATACAATTGTAACTATCCAAATATTACCACACTTGATGGTCCTCCGGGATTTCAATATTATCATTGGTGGAACCAAAATTATTCTTCTGTTTTGGCCAATGGTCAACATGCGGTTTTAAATCCTGGGCCAGCATACAACTCTACTATCTGGCTGGAAATGGTTCCTTTCAATTCTTATGGTTGCAGAGATACTATGCCCGTTAAATTAATTGGTGGGTTCACTCCATCATTTAATAGTTCAGAAACAAATACATCATGCGCTCCTCATAGCATTACATTTTATAACAACAATATTCCATCACTTAATGCAACCTGGAATTTTGGTGATGGTTCAACAGGAACAGGAGATACCGTTACTCATGTTTATAACACAACCGGTACTTTTATAGTAACCATGAGTGTTTCTTTGCCAAGTGGTTGTTCGGGTTCAATAAGTGATACCATAAACATTGCTCAGCCTACCGGATCCTACAGTTACAATGGTGGAACATTTTGTAAAAGTCAAAATGTGCAATTTAATGTAACCGCTACCAATGCAACATCCTACGAATGGAATTTTGGTGATGGCACTTTATTAAATACAACACAAGCCACGATTAGTCATCTTTACACAAACCCTGGGGCATATTTACCCAAATTAATAGTTCATTTTAATGGTGGTTGTCAGATGAATTTACCAGGCACTGATAGTATCAAAATTGAAAATCTTAACCCTGACTTCATCTTCAACACTCAGAAAGTTTGTAATGCAACTACGATTAATTTTATTGATCAATCACAATCTCAATTTGGAATTACAGGCTATGCCTGGAGTTTTGCAGATGGAACAACAGGTTCAGGAAGTGCTGTTAGTCATACTTATACTAGTCCATCTACTTATTTAGTGAAACTTATCATTACAGGAACTACCGGTTGTAAAGATTCAATTCTACATGCTGTTAATATTACAATCAATGTACCACCTGTAGCTTCAATTATTTCTCCAATTACTGTTTGTGCAAATGATCCTATTACTTTTGCAAGCAATGTCAGATCAAGAGATAGCATTGCAACAATATCATGGAGTACTGACAATGGATTTACTGCTAATGGGGATAGTGCAACTTTTGTTTTCCCTCAAAGTGGAACTTATACAGCAACAATGATTGCTACAACAGTTTTTGGTTGTGCCGATACTGCCACAAAACAAATTATAATAAAAGAATTACCTGTGATAGCATTACCTGGTGATCAAACGCTTTGTAATGGAGTCAGAACAAGTGCTGTAGCCTTTACCAGTTCGGTTTCAGGAACTTCTTATACTTGGGATAATAACAATCCGGATATTGGACTTGCGGCTACAGGTTCGGGTAATCTTCCTTCTTTTATCGCAACAAATAACAGTAGTACTACGATTTATGCAAATGTAACGGTAACGGCTTTAGCTCATGGATGCTCGCTTGTTGCTCCTGCATTTACATTCATTGTTCATCCTACACCTGTTTCAATACAACCAGCTAATCAGGCATTATGTAACAGAGGAATGACTGATCCGGTTATTTTCAGTGGATTTACAAGTGCAGTGGCTTCAAATAATTACACCTGGACAAACGATTTGCCATCAATTGGATTGCCCGCAAGTGGTGCCGGAAATATCATGTCATTTTCAGCAATAAACAATGCAATTGCTCCGGTAGTTGCCACGATTACGCTTACGCCTACAGCAAATGGATGTAACGGTCTTCCTGTAAACTTCACCATTACCGTAAATCCAACTCCAGATGTTCAACCACTTTCAAATTTACAAGTATGTAATGGAGTACTTACCAATGCAATTTCATTTACAGGATTAACTGGAGCCGATGTATACACCTGGACAAACAATGAGCCTTCAATTGGATTAACGTCAACTGGAACAGGAGATATAAGACCTTTTAATGCGATAAATAATACAAATGGCCCAATAACAGCAAGTATTTCTGTTTATCCTATATTAAGTGGATGTGTTGGTCAAATGCAATACCTAAATATTACGGTAAATCCAACGCCTACAGTTTCTGATCCTTTTGATCAAAATGTTTGTACCGGATATTCCACAACTGATGTAATCTTATCCGGACTTGTTTCTGGCACTACTTTCAATTGGACAAACAATTCGCCAGCTATAGGATTACCAGCTAGCGGTACTGGAGATATCTTATCGTTTAATCCAGTTAATAATAGTTATTTTACAGATACAGCATCAATAACCATAACGCCTTCAATTAACGGATGTAATGGTTCACCGCAAGCTTTCGATATTATTGTTAAGCCACTTCCGGATTTTATACAACCCTTTAATCAGTTTAATTGTAATGGTCAATTAACTCCATTAATTACATTTAATAGCCCGGTTAATGGCACCTCTTATACCTGGTCAAATAATAATCCATTAATAGGATTACCTTCATCGGGAAATGGAAATATACTTCCATTTACAACAGTAAACAATTCTAACGTAAGCGTTACTGCAACTATAAATGTAACGGCAAGTGCTGGTGGTTGTCCAGGAAATACAAAAACATTTACAATCAATATTGATCCTTCTCCCGATATGCTACAACCTAATAGTTTGGTAGTATGTAATGGAGCAACAATTAATCCTATAAACTTTGTAGGAACAGTTGCTGGTACCACTTTCAATTGGATTAATTCTAATAGTGAAATAGGAATTCCTGCAAACGGAACAGGAAACATATCTTCCTTTATAGCAACCAACACTAATAATTATCCAATAACTGCTGTTATTACTGTAGTGGGTTTGGCTAATAGTTGCAATAGTGTTGATAAAACATTTACAATAACGATAAATCCATCTGTTGGAATAGACAGTGTTCCTAATTATGCAGTTTGTAATGGCAAAACAATGGATTCTATTAATATTACAGGTCCTGTTATGGGAACGATTTATACCTGGACCAATAATAATCCTTCAATAGGTTTAGCGGCAAATGGCCAAGGTGATATTCTACCATTTGTTGCAGTAAATAATACAAACAATATTCAAATAGCAACGATAAGTGTTTACGCAGCTAGTCCTGATAATTGTCAGACCGCTTTTAACACTTTTAAAATCATGGTTAATCCTTCACCACAAATGTCAACTAGTAATGATGTAAGTATGTGCCGTGGTAGTCAGGGGAATTTATCTGCAACAGGTGCTGTTAATTATGAATGGTCTCCTTCATTTGGACTAAGTTGTATTAACTGTGCAAATCCAGTTACAACAACAGTTTCCAATACTACTTATCAGGTAATTGGAACCAATGCCTTAGGATGTAAAAGTTTTGATTCTGTTTTAGTTTCTGTCATTCAGCCGTTTGATATGCTTGTTTCTCCCAATGACAGTATGTGTACTGGAAAGTCTGTTCACTTAAAAGCTATGAATGCAGATCGTTATGTATGGAGTCCATCAACGGGATTAGATAATCCTAATGTTGCTGAACCTAATGCTACGCCTACATCAAATATAAGATACCAAGTAATTGGTTATGATGCACAGCATTGCTTCACTGATACGGGATATGTTTACATAACAGTAGGCAATACTCCGGGAGTGAATGCTGGAGCCGATATAAATGCCGCAACCGGAACAACCGCAGTATTACATGGCACCGCACAAAATGGCCCAATTACAAGTTGGAGCTGGAGCCCGCCAACAAACTTAAGTTGTAGTGATTGTCAGACACCTACACTTACGGTTGGAAATAATTCCACTTATGTACTAACCGTTCAAAATAGTTTTGGATGTAAAGCGATGGATACTTTAAATATTGTGGCTTTCTGTAAAAATGCTCAGGTATTTATTGCGAATGCATTTTCGCCTGATGGAGATGGAATTAATGACATGATTATTGTTAGAGGGACAGGTATATCTGTAAAGTCATTCCGAATTTTCAATA
>CANFGZ010000092.1 GCA_947446585.1 Chitinophagaceae bacterium
ATATTTATGTATTACCACACGCTGAACCTGGGATCTGGACACAAGTTTATAAAGATTCATTACTCAATTTTATTAATAACAGAGGATGGTTATATGCATCATGCAAAGCCGTTAGTCAGCTTGAAAACATTCCAGGTATGAATTTCTTAAGCAGTACCGGGTTGGTTAGTGATTCTTTTCATGTGGACGGAACGCCTCCATATAATTACAGTATAGGTTCTGGGTTAGAAGCTACCTCTATTGCAGGAGATCCTTTTAGTCAATCAATTGGTAAATTGGATGCCTCATCAAACTGGGGCGCTGAAACGATTTTTTTGCCAAAAACAAGCTGGAGGCCTACTACCAAGATTGCCATTTATGATTCAACGTACACAAATGTAGGAAGAACACTTTTAGGCTATAATGTAAACAGTTCGGTGGTTTATCAAAATACTGCGGCAATTCTTGCTTATGGAAGGGCATTTGGAATTCCTTCCAAAGGACTAATATTGTATTTAGCAGGTCATGAATTTGCACATGGTCTGGAAGAAAATAATGTTGCAGCAGCAAGAATTTACGGAAGTTTTCTTTTGAGATCAGGAGTTTCTGCTCGCCCCATAATCACCCCTGTTGCTATTCCGTTGTCTGCATCTTCAGGGGAGGTAATTACGCTTTCTGTTTCAATACCTCCATCAACTTCTACAATTGTTTCTTATGAGTGGACGTCTGATTTAAACGGAATTTTTTCGGCACAAGCACCTACAACAACTTTTACTGCACCTGCAGTAGATGTGGTTACAATTTGTACAGTACAATTTAAAGTAATAGATGCCTGCGGAAGAGCTGGTCTTTATTGTACAACCATAACTATTAATCCAACAATAAAAAATAATTATATCGGAGTGTCGCAAACGATTTGTACTGGAACAGCGCCTACGATTTTTACAGGAACTTTGCCAGTAGCTCCACAGAGTCTTCCCGTAACGTATCAATGGCTAATGAGCACAACAAGCTCTTCATCAGGGTTTGTACCGGCAACGGGTAGCAGCACTTCGCAAAATTACACATCACCCGCATTAACACAAACAACTTGGTTCAGAAGACAAGTAAGTTCAAATGGATTGACCGTGTTTTCAACTTCAATACAAGTGATTGTAAATCCAGGACCTGTTGTATCTACTCAGCCTTCTACTACAGCACAATCAGTTTGTCAGGGCACCGCTTTTGTAGCACTAACTGTAGCTTCACCTGAAGCAGGAGTAACGTATCAATGGTATAGTAATACGGCATCAAGTTATGTGGGAACCGGAATTTCTGCTATTCCTGGTGCTACAAGTGCCACTTATGCCCCATCTTCTGCTCTTTCGGGCACATTGTATTATTTCTGTGTAATTACTAATACAAATGGCTGTAAAACAAATAGTAATTTATCTGCAGCGATGTCGGTTATTCCAACGCTTCAAATTACCACACAGCCTTCTCTGGCTACACAAAACGCTTGCCAGGGAGCAGCTACTTTAATTCCTTTGTCTGTAGTATTTAATGGTGGAATTTCGTATCAGTGGTACAGTAATACCACTAATTCAAATGGTAGTACTTCTGTTATCATTACTGGAGCAACATCTGCTTCTTATACTCCGAATATAGTTGGTACTTTATACTACCATTGCAGAGTAACCGGACTAAATTGTTCTACAGGTTTAGCTAGTATAATAAAAAGCAATCCATCAGGAGCAATAACCATAAAGCCTTTACCCGCTGCCGGTATAACTAATATTTCAGGAACCAATGCTATTACATGCAGCCTTCCACGAATAAATGTTAGATCAACAGGCGGAGGAACCTATTTGTGGAATAATGGATTGGGCACAGATTCTATTGTTTATATTCCAGCTCCGGGAAATTATACCGTTACAGTTACTAATAACGGTTGTACAAAAGATTCGACCATTATTATTACGAATGGAATTACCGGATCAACATGGACTGGTATAGAGGATAATTACTGGGATAATCCGGATAACTGGTGTGGTGGAATTCCAACTGATACCAGTGATGTAATTATACCATCAGGTACACCTGCTGATCCTGTGATTAGTACATCTGTAGCAAAAGTTAGAAATATTACTTTGAATGCCGGAGCTATTTTAACAATAGATGGACAGAAATTTCAAATATTCGGATCATTAACAAGTGCCGGAAGTGTAAATGCAGTGAATGGAACTATTGAAATGAAAGGTACTGTTCAGCAAAGTCTATCAGGAAGTATGTTTGCTGCAAAAAGAATTGCAAACCTAAGAATCAGTAATCCATCAGGAGTTATTTTGTCGGGTGTAAATGATACTTTAAAACTAACCAACACGCTAGATTTTGGTACCAGCAATGCAGAATTTAATGCTAACGGTAATCTAACTGTTGTTTCTGACGCTTCAGGTACAGCAAGAATTGCCGATATGACTTCTAATGGATTATTTTCGGGTAACAAAATTTCCGGAAATGTTACGGTAGAAAGATATATTCCTAATCATGTTAAGGCATGGCAATTACTTGCTACGCCAACTTTAGGACAAACGATAAATGCTGCCTGGCAGGAAGGGAATGCTCCTTTGGCCAACACATTAAACGCTGGTAATGGTACCATAATAACCAGTAATTTAGGTGGAAGTGCGGCCGGATCTGCAGCCTTAGGCTTTGATGTATACACGCTTGCAGGTGCTACAATGAAAACCTTTAGTGCAATAGATTCAAGTTGGGTAGGGGTGTCGAGTACATCTATTCCAGTAAGTAACAATAAAGGATACATGATTTTAGTAAGAGGAGACCGTTCTGTAACAGCATATAATCAGGCGGCTACGGCTACTAAATTAAGAACTACTGGATTGTTATTTCAGCCAATAGGAAATGCTCCTGCTACGATATCAGTGCTTGCCAATAAATACGAATCAGTAGGCAATCCTTATGCTTCTGCAATATCATTGTCTAAATTAATCAGAACCGGTGGTGTTCAGGATGCTTATTATGTTTGGGATCCTAAACTAACTGCAATCGGTCCAAATTCTGCTTATGGTTTAGGTGGTTTTCAGTCTATCGTTAAAAATGGCACAGGATACACCGTTATCCCGGGTGGTGGAAGTTATCCAACTAACACAATAACAGATATTGAGTCTGGTCAGGCATTTTTGGTTCGTGCCTTTGGTACAGCCGGAACGGTATCTTTTGCCGAAAATCAAAAATCGATTGGTGGAGGTTCTGTTACCAGAAATTATTCATCTATTCCTCAAATCAAAACAAATTTATCTGTTTTATATAATGGTAATACTATTTTAATTGATGGTGTTTTATCGCAGTTCGATGAAATATATTCAAACTCAATTGATGAAACTGATGTTTCTAAAATAACTAGCGGAACTACAGAAAATATATCGATATTAAGTAACGGTGTTAAACTTGTTGCCGAGCAGAGAGCACCAGCGACAAACACTGATACTATCTTCTATAATTTAGGTCAGATGAGAAGACAATCTTATCAACTTGAATTGAATGCCACTAATTTTTCAACTACAAATGTATCCGCAAGATTGGTTGATAATTTTACAGGAATATCAACAAGATTGAATGCGGATAGTTCGACTATTGTTCCTTTCAGCATCACAACTGATCTGGCTTCAGCTGCTGCTAATAGATTTTACATAGTTTTTGATAATTTAAGCGCATTACCAGTAACCTTACATTCTATAGCGGCAAATCAAAATAAGGATAAGTCGATTACGGTGAGTTGGAAAGCAGAAAATGAAGTGAGTATTGAGTATTATGAAATAGAGCGAAGCGCTGATGGCAGAAATTTTGCAACTATTGCAACAGCTTTGCCTAAACAAAATAATGGAGGCAATGCAAACTATACTCATCTGGATAATAATCCGTTTGTAGGAACGAACTTCTACAGAGTAAAAGCAAAAAGTACAGACGGAAGAATTCAATACACCAGTATTGTAAAGATATCTTCATCTTCAGCATCATCTGTTTTAGTCTATCCCAATCCGATAGAAGATAAAATTGCGCAACTTCATTTTGTAAATGTTACTTCAGGGGATTATCAGGTTAGCGTTTATAATTCATTAGGACAAAGAATTAATGAATCGGTTGTTGCTATTACAGGGTCATCTGCGGTGACTTCAATAAAGCTGGATAAACATATCTCTTCTGGAAATTATAAAATGGAAGTGTTGATGCCAGATGGAACAAAGCAAACTCAAAATTTAATTATCAAATAGTTTTTTCCTATAACTACACACATGAACACCGAAAAGGACGTCTTAGGGCGTCTTTTTTCATTTTAACCCGGGTTTTGCAGTTGGAATCGTTATGAAAGGGAAAAAGGCAATAAAGACGGGTGTTTGAGCCATATATTTTGGACGAAAGCATAATGAATTATGTGGAGATTAAAATATCAAGCAAACGCTTGTCTTTGCCGCATTTTTTTCTAGTAATAAATTTCAACTGAAAAATCTGGGTTTTAGGAAGAATCCGTAAGAGTTATCCTAAAAAGATGTGGATATGTTTTTGAAAATAGTTCTTAAAATGCTTTTAATAATATAATAATTAAATTATCTTTAAGAGAAGCCGTTATTATTTATTTTTTGCTTCGCCTTTTTAATCCACCTTCTTTAGAAATTCCTCCGTATTACTCTTATTATCCTTTTTTGATTATCTGATTTTAAAATTGAATCACCTCAAGGATACCCATGGAAATTATAAAAAATAAAATTTATTCTAAATTTAGTTGTCACTTCAAGGCAACCAGAGATATTTTTTTACGAGTCATTTTTATAGCTTTTCTTTCTTCAATTATAAATTATACAGATGCTCAGTGTTCCACTGTTTTAAATGGTACATATACAGTTGGTGGTACTGGAGATTTTGTAACGTTAACAGCGGCTGCAAATGCTTACAATAATTCTTGTTTGACAGGTAATGTAGTTTTTGTTTTAATAAATTCGAATTATTCTACATCAGAAACATTTCCTATAATATTCAAACAACATGCTAATTCGGGCCCTGGCACAACGTTGAAAATAAAACCAGGAACAGGAATCAATGCAGTTGTTTCCGGCTCTGTAAGTAAAGGGGCTTTGATAAGGATTTTAGGGGACTATATTTCAATTGATGGTTCAAATAATAATACCAATTCAAAAAATTTAAGTTTTACAAATACTAATTCCAATGAACCAAGAGTTATTTTATTTGGCTCTGTAGGAAATCATGCGGTTACTAATTGTGGAATAAAAAATACCATTCTTAAAAACGGCATTTGCGACAGATCAGTTGTTCTTGTTTCAGACAGTACAATGAATAATCCTCCAGATGCCGGATTGTTTTCAAATATCAATATTGAAAACAATAGTTTTAAAAACTCATTTTATGGTATTTATTGCAGAGGTGTAAGTGCTTCATTAAATGGATCAGGGTTGAATATTGTTTCCAATGATTTGGCTCCAACGGGTGCCAGTGATTCCATTCAATTTTGTGGAATATTTTTAGAAGGTATTGATGGTGCTTTAGTAAAAGGAAATGAAATAGCTAATTTAAAAAGACTGGATAGCTCAAGTGATAAAGGAATATTTATTTCAACCAATGTTAAGAATACTAAAATTATCAACAATAGAATATTTAATTTAAATTATACTGGAAATGGAGGCTTTGGTGCACATGGAATTTATGTGTCTACCGGAATTACAAATGCCAATATCGAAATCTCCAGCAACATGATTACCAATATCTCTGGTGATGGAAATAATTATATTAGCCCTGATTTTACATTAGATAATCCCACAGGTATTTTACTCAACAGTCAGACAATTCAAAGTGGAATAAAAATATATCATAATTCTATTAATTTAGGAAGTGTTACTGGATTTACAAATACACTAAATAAAGAAGGGGCAATTTCTACTTGTATCAGATTACGTTCCGGATCTTTTGCAGATATCAGAAATAATATTTTAGTAAATAATTTAGGGCTGAAATCTAACAATGGTTTTGCTTCAATTGGAATTATGGCTTCTTCCAATGTCGCACAATTCGATCAGTTGAATTATAATGATTATTCGGTAAGTCCAACTGGGAATGGATTTAAACTCATTGGTTTTATATATAATACAGACAATCGGTCATCAACATTATCATCTTGGAAAGCGTCAACAGGAAAAGATCTGAACTCAGTTTGTATTGTTCCTCAATTTATTTCTCCAACGGATTTGCATCTATTAACATCTGCAAATACTGATTTGAATAATCTGGGAACGCCGCTTACAGATACTCAAAATGATGTTGATAATACAGCCAGAAATCTTACCAAACCCGATATTGGATGTGATGAATATATACCGGATCACACGGCCAATTGGATTGGTAAATATTCAAGTGATTGGGATTATCCAGAAAACTGGGAAGCCAATCTGGTGTCTAACGAAAATACTGATCTTAAATTAATCCAGGGATATCCCAATTTTCCAATTGTAAATAGTCTGAGTAAAGTGCGTAATCTTTATTTAAATGGATTAAATAATGAAACAATCATAACGCTGGATACTAACGCTGTATTTCAGGTGTATGGATCAATTACAAAATCAAATGGTTTTATAGATGGCCAAAAAGGCAGTTTTGGTTGTTATGGAAATATTGTTCAGGTTATTCCTGATTCAATATTTCTAAACAACAGATTGCTTAACCTTGTAATTGGGAACACCAGTGCATCAGGAGTCTCTCTTGGCGGTCCATTGGATATTTATCGTTCACTTAATTTTTCTGTAGAAGGAATAAAATTAAATACCAACGACAATCTTACATTAAAATCAACAGCCACAGAAACTGCTTGGATTGGAAATCTTACAGGTAAAACAATTTCCGGTAATGTTAGTGTAGAAAGATTTATACCTTCTGGGATCAGTCATCTAAAATCATGGCAATTTGTTTCGGTGCCTTTGAGTGGCAATCAAACTATAAATCAAGCCTGGCAGGATACTGCTGTTTTGTCAAATCAAAATCGATACCCAGGATATGGAACTATCATCACAAGTAATAATGGAGGCTGTGCTTCAGGGGCTGCAAGTCTTGGGTTTGATATTTATACACCTGCCGGAGGAACATTGAAAACATATAATTCAGCCGATTCTTCATGGGTAGGAGTGCCTAGTGTGTTTGTTCCCATTGCCAATAAAAAAGGATACTTTGTTTTTGTAAGAGGTGACCGTTCTGTAACAACATCAACAGCACCTTCTGTTCCAACTGTGCTTAGAGCCAAAGGTAAATTATATACGGCTTCAGCTGGAGAGTTGCCTCCTTCTTCAATAATTTCAGCCAATAAATTTGAAAGTATAGGAAATCCTTTTGCTTCGGCTATAGATTTTCGTTATATCACTCGTCGTATTGATGGGTCGATAGACAATTCATTTTATGTATGGGATCCATTACTGGCAGGAACAAATAATCTGGGTGGATATCAAACAATCAGCAGCGTAAATGGTTACAGACCTATTCCCGGAGGAACGGCAAATTATAGCGGATTAATTCCATGTACAAAAATACAATCCGGTCAGGCGTTTTTCATGCATGCAACAGGAGCTAATTCCGGAGGAATAATTTCTTTCTCTGAAGAGGCCAAAATAGCCGGAACTCAAAATGCGTTCAGAAATGAGGATTTTAATACTTCATCTCCTTCACTTCAGGCTTTTCTCTTTACCGCATCAGGAGTTAATAACAGATTGGCCGACGGCAATTTTATCGCTTTTGATTCGGCGTATACCAACGATTACAATAGTGATGATGCTTTGAAAATCATGAATTCCGGTGAGAATTTCGGGATTAAATTAAACAACAATATTGTTTCCTTAGAATCAAGAAAATCTCCTCTTATTAACGATACTATTTTTTATACAATTGGAAATTTAAAAAAGCAGACATATCAGTTAAGGATAATTGCTTTTAATTTGAATCCTGTTAATACAATGCCATTTTTGGTTGACAGATATACCCACAACGAATTTATGTTAGTGCATAATGATACCAGTTATTTTAATTTTGTGGTAAATGATGATGTGTCTTCATCAGCAGCTGATCGTTTCTTTGTGATGTTCAAACCAATGAATGTAATGCCAGTTGATTTCGTGAAAGTTAACGTGGTGAATTTAAAATTGCATACTAATAAAATAATTTGGCAAGTGGCACAACAAAAAAATATCATAAGATATGATATAGAAAGAAGTATAAATGGCCTTAATTTTAATTTAATAAAATCAATCACCAACAATCAGCCTTTTACCGAAGACGCTACTTACCAATATTTAGATGATTGCGCTTTTGAGAATAATAGTTATTATAGAATAAAAGCAATCGAATTGGGGGGAAATATTATTTACAGTAAAATTGTAAATGTCAAAACTCAGCCTGATGAAAGTTTATTTTCAGTATATCCTAATCCGGTTACTGAAAAAACGATTCATCTTTTTTATAAAG
>CANFGZ010000093.1 GCA_947446585.1 Chitinophagaceae bacterium
AGGCGCTTATGTTGGTGAAGGCACTATGGTAGACACATGGGCTACAGTTGGAAGTTGTGCACAAATCGGAAAGCATGTTCATTTAAGCGGTGGCGTTGGTATCGGTGGCGTATTGGAACCTTTGCAGGCAAGCCCGGTAATTATTGAAGATGGTTGTTTTCTGGGAAGCAGAAGCATTGTAGTTGAGGGCGTAAGAGTTTGCAAAGAAGCGGTGTTAGGCGCTAATGTAGTTTTGACTCAATCAACAAAAATAATTGACGTAAGCGGCCCCGAGCCTATAGAAATTAAAGGTTACGTCCCAGAAAGAAGCGTTGTTATTCCAGGCAGTTATACAAAAAAATTTCCTGCAGGTGATTATAGTGTGAGTTGCGCATTAATAATTGGCAAAAGAAAGTCCAGCACTGATTTGAAAACCAGTTTGAATGACGCGTTAAGAGATTTCAATATCGCAGTTTGAGTTCGCAGTGCTGATTTATTCAATTGAATGGAATTTTATTGGCCGTCTTACTAAATTGGTGTTCTTAAAAAGTATTTTCTAACTTATGTTTTATTGATGATTCGTAAATGAAAATTCAAAAAATTTATTCTTTCTGGAAAGGGTTTTAATCGCTAATAAGGGAATTTTAAAAAACAAATTGTACTTATCTTTAAATGTAAACTCAATTGCAATGAAAAGAAATCAAATTCAAAAATTTAGGTGTCTTATCATTAAGCTCGGTTGCTTCTTTTTATTTTTTCCATATTTACTTTCTGCACAAAATTCCCAATTCAATAAAATAACCATACCTGCTTTTCGTACACCCTCTGATTGGGTTCAATCGGGTAATGATATTTTGAATCATATTGAAAATACCGTTTCAAATATTCCAGATGCATCTGTATTTAACAGTACAATAAATGATTACTACGAGAATTTTAATTTACTTAAGGAAAATATGATAAGCATAGAGGAGAGGTCGAATTTAAGAAACCTGAATAATATGAGCAATCAATTAGGGTTATTAATTCAACAGTCTCAGAAATATCAGGCAAAAATAAAATCAGTTTCAGAGGAGTTGTATTATTTCATTAGCATTATAGATAAGTTTCAATCAGACACCAATAAATCAATTTCGCTTTCTAATCCGTACATATCAGAAGTATATAAAGTTTCAATAGGGCAAATGAAAAACAGGATGGAGATTGCTGATACTTTATGTATGAACAAATTGAAAAGCTACAGTAATTCAGAAAATTCGTTTAATGATATTATTTTGCTTGCCAGCAAAATTAATTCCAGAGTGGATCAGGATATCGCTACTATTAAAAAGAATTTATTGAAATCTGAAGAGCCTTATATCTGGAACATTAACAAGAAAAAATATCCGCCATATTTTACAATTCTTAAAGAAACACTGCAGCAAAAATACACGTTGCTCTTAAATTACACTAAAGCTTCAATTCTTGATTTGGTTGTATTCAGAATTGTAGTATTGTTATTTGCCTTTATTCCATTAATGTATGTGAGAAGAATTTATAAAAAACAGCCCGAATCGATTTACACCAAAAATTTCAAATATGTACACAGGCATACTTCATTGATGGCGCCTGCTGTGATTCTTTGCATGGCCCCAATAATTTTCGAGTACCCTCCTTTGTTATTTCTTGATTTAATTTTCGTAACGGTTGTCATTACAATTATGTTTATTTTATTAAAGGACTTCAAAACACTTAATAAAAAACTGGTTGTTTTCTTTTTGGTTTATTACATAATATTGAAGTTTGCAAATATTTCTGTTGACGTTACTATTATTGAGCGCTTGCTTTTTACAGGTGCTATGGTGTTACTGCCTGTTAACTTTATTTTTATTAAATGGATCAAAGACGCAGCAGTTAGAAATAAGAAGGTTATACTGGTAATGTTTTATACCGTTAATTTATTAATATTAGCAGGATGTGTTTTTAATTTCATCGGAATGTTCATTTTTTCCAAAATGATTGTCATTGCGGCATTAGATGCGATGTTCTTAGTCATTATGCTGTATTTCGCGATCAATGGAATTGGAGATTATATTCTCATGCTAGGAGATTACTGGAACCGAACAAACAAATCATTCAAACCTGATTTGTATAATTTTCTAAATAAACTCAGGCCTTATTTATTCTTTTTTGCAGTGTCATTTTGGTTTATTGCATTATTTAAAAACATCAATATTTATGACTCATTGAAATTTGAAGTTGTAAATTATTTGAACAGACCCAGGTATGCCGGCAATTTTATTTACAATTTTGGTGAAATCTGGATCTTTGTTTTTTATACCGTTGGATCATTCCTGCTATCGAATTTATTGAAGCCTTTGTTTGCTTCCGAAAATCAAGACCCCAATATCAAATCAAACTGGGGAAATTATGTTTTTCTTTTAAGAATATTTATTATTACACTAGGCTTTATTCTGGGCTTGTCTTCTGCAGGTATACCCATGTCTACAATCACTGTATTTTTAGGTGCAATAGGAGTGGGCGTTGGCTTCGGATTACAGAATATTTTTAATAATGTTCTGTCCGGAATTATAATCGCTTTTGAAAGACCTTTTAAAATTGGCGATTTGCTTTCGTTGGAAGAAGGCCTGGGTAGAGTAAAAGAAATTGGCTTGCGGTCATCTGTATTGTCGGCAAAAAATGGATCAGAAATCGTGGTGCCCAATGGAGATTTGATTTCTAAATCATTCATAAATTGGACTCATTCCAACAGTAATTGTAAAATGAAGGTTTATGTAAATGTTGCTAAAGATACTGATGTTGAAAAAATGAAGTCCATTTTATTGTCCGCTGTAGAAAATGTAGAAGGTATACTTTCCGGAAAAAACATAGGAGCTACCATTGATGAAATTACAGAAAATAGCCTCAAATTTGAACTTGAATTCTGGATTTCAAATGTTAGAAATGAAGGACGAATAAAAGCAATAATCTTTGAAAAAATAAATTCAATGATGAAAGAAGCAAAAATAAATTCACCTTTTGTTTCCCAGAAAATAACAATAATAAATTCCGACAAATCCGAAGATTAAGAAAACTTGTAAATGCGTGTAAAGTTTATAAATAAAATTCTTAAAAGAATATTGGCTGTTTTTTTAGCAATTATTGGGCTGCTCCTCATTGCTTATCTTTTATTTATTTATAATGCCGAAACAATAATTAAAGAATTTGTTTCTATGAATTCGAAGGGTAAACTACAACTAGAAATAAAAAAAGTTTCATTTAGCCCTCGTGCCTTGAGATTAACATTGGAAAAGCCTCATTTTATATCTACAGACTCATTAAATCAGTCTTCAACTTTTGATGTATCTGTAGATAAAATATTTCTTGAACTTGCAGCAATCAAACCATTGATTTTTCATAAAAAATTATTTATTGATTCAGTTATTTTGATGCGTCCTGTAATTACGATTACTAAATGGAAAGAAGCTAAATCTGAAAAATTCTCTTTGCCCGAACAAATGGGGAAGACCTATCAGTCTCTTAATGCAACATTAGATAAACTCAGCATTAATTACTGCCTTATCGACTCCGGCGCTTTTACATTGATTGATAAAGTTCATCCCGGCAGTAAGCCTGTATCAATAACTGATTATTATTTTTCGATAGATAATTTAAATAAAAAGTCTGAACTCAATAATCAGCCGAGTCGATTTATGTATGCGGATAGAATACGATTTTATTCCTCTCATCAGAACATTGTTTTTTCAAATGGAAATCAGCAAATAAAATACGGCAGATTAAGAATTAATTCCAGAAATAAATCAATTGAGCTGGATAGCTGTTATATTTTTTCTAAAAAAGAGAACGCTGATTTTAATAGTTTTTCCGGTTATTTCGACACGCTTCGATTTACTAATGTTGATTTTTTGAAACTCACCCAGAGCAATATTATGGATGCGGATAGTGTGTATTGCATTAATCCGGCAATAAATCTAAAAACAACAATTAAACAAAAATCAGATAAATCGAAGTCCTTGAAAGGTTCAATTTCAAAGGATTCCCTGAGTTCTGTTGTTAAACAATTGATGGGAAATATTGATGTGGATTTTGTGGGTGTATTTAATGCTTCTATTTCTTTGTTTACAAAAAATGGAGACAAAATAACTCCATACAATATAAAAAGAACTGATTTTACAATGCACAATGTGGCCATTATAAACGATCCTAATATTCCAATTAATGTGGGTCGGTTTGATCTTGGACTAAAAGAGTACAAAGCGAGTGATCCGGATAGTAACTATGTGGTAAAATTTGATAGCATTCATTTGATGAACGAAAAATTGTATTTGTCTAATTTTTCTATTACACCAACACTAAACAATACTAAGAAAGATGATGTTAAAAATATCACCATGACTTCTCTGGTGATAAAAGATATATCCTGGCTAGAGTTATTAACCACAAAAAAAATGGTTGCCAGTGAAATTGAATTAATTCAACCGGTAATTAACATTACTTCTCCAACAAATATCAAATCAAAATCGATTAAAAAAAAGAAGGATATTTTTCAAACCATCAATACTATTTCTCAATATGTAGATATTAAAAAACTAAGCGTTTTAAATGCTTCGGTAAATTATTTATCTGGAGGCATTACTGTCGCTCATCTTGAAAATGTAAATTCTTCTATTGGAATCAACGAACTTCTTAAATCTGCTTCAATTAAAGATTTGGCCAATTCTTCATTGTATTTAGATTTTTCAAAAGGTATTTTTAATTTAAAAGGCAATCAAATTTATTTACAAGAAGCAAAAATTACTGGAGTTAATCATTCTGTTGCTTTGAAATCTCTAATTTATAAAAATGAAAATAAAAATATATCGCTCACTT
The DNA here is from genome assembly GCA_947446585.1 of Chitinophagaceae bacterium. Lineage (GTDB taxonomy): Bacteria > Bacteroidota > Bacteroidia > Chitinophagales > Chitinophagaceae > Ferruginibacter. The sequence goes on from CANFGZ010000093.1 coordinate 4,849, forward strand.
TTAATCAAGTGGGTTTAAAAAATATTTCATTCTCGGATTCCAAACAATTGAATGTGGGTAATCTGAACTGGAAGAGCGGTTCTATAATTAAAGGCAAGCATATTCCTGTTGTTAAGGGAATCGATACAACAAGTAAATTAAAAATTGTCATAGATAATCTTGAAGGGAATAACACGACATTAAAATTGTCTTCTGAAAAAAATAAAATTACAACCCAATTATCTCTCGTTAAATCTGATAAAATTATTTGGGATGGTAATAATGCTCCAGCAATAAATAATTTACTGGTAAACGGAGAATACCTTAATTTTTCAAAATCAGGTTTGCTGCTTGGGATAAATGAATTTGATATTGATGATCACAAAATATCTAACCTGAAAAATGTATCATTGGTGTCCTCTCAAGGAAAAGATTCGATAAAAATTAATGTAGCTTCCATTCTTTTTACTCCTGATATTAATTCGATTTTGAAAAGTAAATCGATAATTGATAATATTGAAATCAATGATCCTGAAATCAATATCGTTCCTAATCCTGGATATATTAATTTAAATAAGACTCCAGGCCAAATTAAATTTCCTCAGTTGTTGGTTAATAAATTATCTATCAATAACCCCACTTTAAATGGACTGAATCTGTCCGAAAATAATCAAGTGGATTTAAAGAGAATAAAGTCTAACATTATTATCAATAAGATTGAATCTTTTAATTCAGGATTAACGGCAAAAGACATAGAGGTTAATCTAAATGACATAACAGCAAAGACTCCCAAATTAAATATAGAACTACCTCAGGATGGAAATTTACTGGTAAGATTAAACCAGGTAAAACTTACTCCTGATCCAAATGGGAATAGTATTTTATGGGAAACCAATCTGGACTTACTTCATGCAAAATCAGTATTTCTGGTGACCCAAAAAACTGACTCCACTAACACGAAATTTTCTTTTTCAAATATTGAATTACGAAATCTGAATTTTAATAATAAAAACAAAATATCACTTAGCAGTATTCTTCATGATAATAAAAATCTGCAGTTAGTTAACACCGGAATAAAGATTGCGACTAATAATAATAATATTAATGTAGATAATTTAAGTTATACATCTTTAGGTCAGGAGATTAAATTTGATTCCTTGTCAATACTTCCAGTTTTGAACAGAGAAGAATTCATGAAATCGAAATTATGGCAAACAGATTATCCTGTTTTGAATTTTCACGCTACAACCATTTCGGGTTTTGATACCGACTTGTATTTTAGCGATACTGTTTTGCATATTCAAAAAATCGTTACAGAAAATCCAGTGGTAGAAATTTATAAAGACAGAAGATTGCCATTTAAAAATGGGGTCATAAAGCCATTGCCTGTAACACTATTACGACAATTAAAATCCAAAATAAATATTGAACAACTGGAATTAAAAGACGCTAATATTACTTATGAAGAATTTAATAATAAAACCGATAAGTCGGGGAGAGTTAATTTTTCTTCTTTGCATGCAAAAATTCAAAATATAAAAAACTACAATTTAACGCTAATGGATAGCCTTAAATTAAATGCTTCCGGGATGTTTATGGATAGTGCCAGTATCCGGTTTATGTTTGCTGAATCTTATACAGATTCGTTGAATGCGTTCACTTACGGACTTCGATTCAGGCCTTTTAAAATGAGTTCACTCAATTCTATTCTAGAGCCTTTGATTTCTGCTAAAATAAAATCAGGTCAGTTAGATACGGTAAGATTAAATGCCATTGGCAGAGAAAATGTATCTCATGGAAAAATGAAAATGTACTATTCAAATCTGAGAATACAGTATCTTAATAAAGGCAGCGATAGTATAAAAACATTTAAAACCAAGTTGATTACTTTTTTAGCCAATGAAATTTTAATAAACAGAAACAAAAAAAGAGGTTATGGCGCAGTATATACAGAAAGAAACAAAGAACGAAGTTTTATTAATTATTGGTTGAAAATTGCATTGAGTGGAGTTAAGTCGAGCACCGGAGTAAAAACAAATAAAAAAGTTGAAAAGTCCTATAAAAGGAGAATAAAAAAAATCAGTGTTCCCGAAATTCCTGATGTGAATTTATAAAAAAAGAGCTGTTAATTACAACAGCTCTTTTTTGTTTGGGTATTAATAATATTTTAAAATGTAGTGGTACCGTTACTTTGGTAAGTGTAACGGAAAGTATAATATAGAATTGAAGGTGAAGGAGGATTCCCAACTAATGGTCCGTAATCTACAGCTAATAATTCCATTTTGGCATAATGTAAACCATCAGCAGTTTTAAAGAAAAATACTTTTCCTGCATTTGGTGTAAAGGCATGCGTTGTGGCATTATAAGTATACCAACTTCCGTCTTTTATAGCTCTTGCTGATGTGGTAGTGTCATAAGCATATCCTGTTGAAGGAGCAGTAGTAGCCGCGTCAAATGTACCATCTGCTAAAATTGCACCAGCACTGCCGGGGCCGCCCGCGTTACTGTTTACAATAAATGTAGTAAAGCGTAATCCGAAATCCCAGTTGCTTGAAGCAGAATCAGCATTAGCAACAATACTGGAATCACTGAAACGGAACAATGTAAAATTAGCCATACCCATTGGATCAAATGCTACACTGATAATTTTAGTTCCGGTAATAGTTGTTGGTGCAGCTGGAGTAGGTGCAGGTGTCGTTGTTTTTTTACAGGCGGTGAATGATATTGCAGCAATGGCGCAATAAAAGAGAACTCTTTTCATAATTGTTTTTTTAGTTTTTATTAATTAAGTGATTAAATGAGTAATTGATATTGATGAAAAATAATCGTCCAGCGATATCAGGCAATTGTGCTGGATTGGTATAGTTTAAAATATTGTCACATCCAATCTGTGCAGAAAGCCCATGTATTATTTTTCTTTCTGCCGAAAATTTCAGATTCCAAAATCCTTTAACCATTTCTCGGTCATCGTCAATAATATTATTTCCGTTGATATCGCTATATCCATACTGGCCCCGGTAAATAGCTCTGATAAATATATTCGTTTTTTTATTTTTGTTTTCCCATAATAATTTCGCATTGAAACTGTGATGAGACCTGTTGCTGAGTCCGTAGTAATTATCTCGTGTAACCAATGTAGTTTGGTAGGTAACTGGATCTCTTTTGTAAACTTTTCCGGCTTTAATCTGATCGAGTATGTTTTTATCTTTTGCCTCCAGATATTGGTAACCTAAAGAAAGGGTAATGGCTTTTGAAATGCAATATTGTGCATCGATTTCGGCTCCTTGTGTGAAAATACGATTGATGTTATGATAGCTATAAATACTACGATAATTGGTTTTTTTGAAAGGTAGTAAATAAACATCTATCAGATTATTGATATCGTTTCTGAAAATGCCTGTTTCAACAGTCAGTTTGTTTCTGGTATATTTCGCGCCAATATGCGTGCCAAATGATTTCTCAGGCAATAAAGAAGGCGTATTCAGAAAAGGGGTGATGTTTGCACCAGATGCTAATTCTCCTTGTTGCTGTAATTGTAGTAGCTGAGCTGATAAAACATCTGAGCCAATCAAAGAATATCCAATCTGAGAGTTATAAAAAT
>CANFGZ010000094.1 GCA_947446585.1 Chitinophagaceae bacterium
AAACACTTCCCATGTTTTTTTACTGCTTCAAATATCATATCCTCATCCAGTGGAAATAGAGTTCTTAAATCAATGATTTCAATTTTTCCAGGGAATTTTTTGGCGGCGGCTTTAGACCAGTAAACACCCATTCCATAAGTAATCACCAAGCAACTTTCGCCATTATTAATGTCTTCCTGATTGGCTGTAAGCATTTTATTGGCTTTGCCTAATGGGATGATATAATCTCTGTCGGGTTCTGTATTTTTTGCTTCTTCAGTTCCTGGAACTTTGCTCCAATACAAACCTTTATGCTCTAACATTACAACTGGATTTGGATCCAGGAATGCAGCTTTGAGGAGCCCTTTCATATCAGCTGCATTAGATGGGTAGACGATTTTAATACCTTTAATCGTAAGTAATGTACTTTCAATGCTTCCACTATGATAAGGTCCGCCACCACCATAGGCCCCAATCGGAACTCTTATTAAAGTTTGAATCGGAAACTTTCCACAACTCAAGTAGCTGCTCTTAGATATTTCCGTTACCAATTGATTTAATCCAGGATAGATGTAATCGGCAAATTGCACTTCAACAATAGGTTTGGCGCCAACAGCACTCATGCCTACGGTAGAGCCAATGATATAAGCTTCCTGTATAGCGGTATTGAATACACGATGATCGCCAAATTGTTCAGCCAATGTAGCCGCTTCTCTGAAAACTCCGCCCAGTCTGCGTCCTACATCTTGGCCATATAAAATAGCTTCGGGATAGTCTTCCATGATTTCCCTGATAGCGAATAAAGCGGCATCAACCATTAATACTTTTTCTTTATTTTCCGGAGAACGATTTCCTTTCTCTTCAGTTATGGTTGTGGGTGCAAAAATAAATTTTTCAACACTTGAAGGATTGGGTTCGGGTGAAGCTACGGCATCATTAAAATCTTTCAATACTTTATTTAATGTGTCTTTTTCAATGAATTCCAGCTCTTTTTCAGAAACGCCTTTGGATAGTAATATTTTTTTTAAAATTGGTCCTGGATCATTTTTATATGAATCAGATAAATCATCTTCTTTTCTGTAAAATTCTTTTCTAACACCGCTGGTATGATGGCCTAACAAAGGAACCTTTGCATGAACCAACCAGGGCTGTCTTTTTGTTCTTACTTCTCCAATAATTTTTTTCATGGTAAGGTAAGAAGCTTCGAAATCGGATCCATCTATACTAATTCTGTTGATGCCTTTAAAGCCTTCAATAAAATCATAAGCATTGGAAGTGCGTGCCTCTGCAGAAGTGACACTTATTCCCCAATCATTATCCTGTACGATATAAATTATGGGCAGCTGATGCAATGCAGCAAATTGAAAAGCTTCACTTACTTCTCCTTCTGTTACCGAAGCATCGCCTAATGAACAAATGACAACAGGTGTCGTATTGGCTATCGAATGATGTTTGATCTTTTCAAAATACTGAATTCCCTGAGCAACTCCGGTTGTAGGAATAGCCTGCATTCCGGTAGCACTGCTCTGATGAATAATCGTAGGTTTATCGGCACCTCTGTAATTAGGATGATTATAATATTCTCTTCCACCCGTAAACATATCTTCACCTTTTGCCAGTAATTGCAACATCAACTGATAAGGAGTAAATCCAAGCCCAAGCATTATGCTTTCGTCGCGATAGTATGGACTAACATAATCGCATGGCTGCAAATTAAATGCAGTAGCTAATTGTATCGCTTCATGTCCACGAGAGGTACTATGAACATATTTGCAAATTTGACGATTGGCCTCATAAGTATCAGCCATCGCTTTTGCAGTACACATTAATTGGTAAGCGTCTAATAATATATTTTTTGAAACAGACATTATTGTGCAAACAAAAAAGCCAAATTCATTTTGGCTTTTTTGTAATTATTTGAGTTTAAAGGTTTCAAGGAATTTTGTTGTGAAATTTCCTTTTCTGAAATCTTCGTTTTGCATTAATTGCAAATGAAAGGGAATTGTTGTTTTAATGCCTTCGATTACATATTCGCTCAAAGCCCTGTGCATAGTATTTATAGCCTCTTCGCGAGTTTGTGCTACTGCGATTAATTTTGCAATCATACTGTCATAATAAGGCGGAATTACATATCCTGCATAAACATGACTGTCGATTCTGACGCCATGTCCACCTGGGGTATGCAAAACAGTTATCTTTCCGGGGCTAGGTCTGAAATCATTGTAAGGGTCTTCTGCATTTATTCGGCATTCAATGGCATGCATTGTAGGAAAATAAGATTTTCCGGAAATTTTTTCACCAGCGGCAATTTTAATTTGCTCTTTAATTAGATCATAACTGATTACTTCTTCTGTAACACAATGTTCAACCTGAATGCGCGTATTCATTTCCATGAAATAAAAATTGCGGTGTTTATCAACCAGGAATTCTATAGTGCCAACACTTTCGTAATTAATTGCTTTTGCAGCTTTAATAGCAGCTTCTCCCATGCGATTTCTTAAATCATCGGTCATAAATGGAGAAGGCGATTCTTCAACTAATTTTTGATGACGACGTTGAATAGAACAATCTCTTTCACTTAAATGACAAACATTTCCATATTGGTCACCTGCAATTTGAATTTCGATGTGTCTTGGCTCTTCAACGAATTTTTCCATATAAAGGCCATCATTCTTAAATGAAGCTGCCGCTTCTGTCTTAGCGGTTTCAAATGCTTTTTCAATTTCACTTTCGTTCCAAACAACACGCATGCCTTTTCCTCCGCCACCAGCCGTTGCTTTTAATATTACAGGGAATCCAATTTCTTTTGCTGATTTTTTTGCATGGGCGACGTCTTCAAGTAGTCCTTCTACGCCTGGAACTACGGGAACGCCAGCCTTTATCATAGTTGCTTTTGCGGTAACTTTATCACCCATCGAATTTATCATGTCAGGTGTAGGTCCAATAAATTTGATGCCATGTTTAGAACATATCTCTGCAAATTTGCTATTCTCAGCCAAAAAACCATAACCAGGATGTATAGCATCAGCATTTGTAATTTCAGCAGCCGACATAATATGTGGGATATTTAAATAGCTATCCGAGCTGGAAGGCTTTCCTATGCAAACGGCTTCATCTGCAAATTTTACATGAAGGCTGTCTTTATCCGCTGTAGAATATACGGCAACAGTTCTGATACCCATCTCTCTGCAGGTTCGGATAACACGAAGTGCGATTTCACCTCTGTTGGCGATTAATATTTTTTTAAACATATCTGTAAAAATGTAAAATGTAAAATGTAAAATTCAAAATGTAAAAAGCATTGATTAAGCCAAAAACATTATACTATGAACTTTAAAAATTTATGATGGATCTACCAGAAATAAAGGTTGATCGTATTCAACCGGACTAGCATCATCCACAAGAACTTTAACGATTCGCCCTTTTACATCACTTTCTATTTCGTTGAATAGTTTCATGGCTTCTATGATGCATACGATTTTACCAGGAGTTACATCATCGCCAACACTTGCAAATAATGGTTTGCCTGGCCCCGCCTGACGATAAAAAGTTCCAATCATCGGACTTTTGATGGTTACGTAATTATCTGCTTTTGGTTCGGCTTTTGATGCAGGTGGAACAGTAGTAACAGTTGGTGCTGGAGCTGCTGCTGGGGCAGAGGCCTGAGGGAATGTCTGAGTTGTGGTAGCTACAATGTTTTGAACGGGATCTTTCTTTTGTTTGATGGTGATTTTTCTTCCATCCTCTTCAATGGTAATTTCTCCAATTGAAGTTTTATTAATAAGTTTTACCAGCTCTTGAATTTGTTTGATATCCATGGTATTTAATTGAGTTATTAAATAGTTATTAAATCGGACCGCTAAGATAGGGAAACATAACTTAACGGTAACATTTTAAAATCTTCATTTTTATAAAAAACGACCATAAATGGGTATAAAATCATCAAAAAGAAGCTAAAAAGATCAAAAATGGCGCATTTTTAGTCTAAAATAAAAAAGGACCAAAATTGAATTCGGCCCTTTTTTTAAAAAAAATTCTTATTCTTATTTTACACGTTCTACATATTCTCCGGTCTTTGTATTGATCCGGATCATTTCGCCTTCATTTACAAACAAAGGTACATTTACAGTAGCGCCCGTTTCAACTGTGGCTGGTTTAAGAGTCCTGGTGGCGGTGTCGCCTTTCATTCCTGGTTCACTATAAGTTACCAGCAAAACTATTTTATCAGGAAGCTCAACGCCCATAGGTAATTCTGTTTCCCCATTAATTAATACAGAAACTTCCTGCCCATCTTTTAAAAAAGCAGGAGCATCAATCATAGATTCGGCAACTGTTATTTGTTCAAAAGTTTCAGTGTCCATAAAGCTATAACCAGTATCGTCTTTATACAGATATTGATAGGCTTTCTTTTCAACCCTTACCGGAAAAATGGTTTCTCCGCTATTCCAGGTTACTTCAATGGTACGGGCATTATCTACACCTTTAAGCTTGGCCCAAACTTTTGCTGCCGCACGTGCTGTTTTATTTTGTCCGAATTCAATCACTGTGTATAGACTATTGTCTATTTTTAGAATCAGCCCTGAACGCATATCTGCTGTTGTTGCCATAAAATTTGTATTAGTTTAATTTGATTTGGTTGCAAAAATAACGATACTATAATTAAAAAGGAAATTGTATGTTAAAAGTATCTTTAAATACCTTGACTTTTTTAAAAAAATATGTAGTTTTATGCAAAAAATTATTGTGAAAAATTTATTCTTTTATTTAATGATCACTTTGGTAAGTGTAAACAATTTCGCACAAACTCCAAAAGAACCGGCTCCTCCTTACAAAAAGACGCTTTTGATTCCAAATTTTACTATTGCAAACATTATTGATAGCTCGAAGTTTACCAATCTCAATTTCGAAAAAGGAAAAAAAACAATCATCATTTTCTTTGGACCAGAATGTGGACACTGCACTTTTTTTGCTAAAAAAATGATGGATAGTATTGATTTGTTTAAAAATACTCAAATTTTGATGGTTTCTTCATTTGATTTTGCCAAAATCAAAAAATTCTATGAAGAAAACAAATTGGCCGATTGCCCTTTTATAACTTGCGGTAAAGATGATAATTACTTTTTCATCTCACATTATGGTATACGATCTTTCCCTTCTGCGTATGTATATAATTCTAAAGGTAAATTTGTGAAGAGTTTTGAAAGTGAGATTTGTATAAAAGAACTAGCCGAAGTTAAATAAGTAAACAAAATAATTTTATTTTCTTCTATCTGAGAAGTTGATTCCAATTAACTTTGCGGGCAAATATTTAATCAATCTAATAAATACATTTTATGAAAGTAACTGTAGTTGGTGCAGGAGCCGTTGGTGCTACATGCGCAGACAACATCGCAAGAAAACAATTGTGCGATGAATTGGTGATTCTTGATATCAAAGAAGGTGTTGCGGAAGGAAAAGCAATGGACTTAATGCAGACTGCTCAAATCGAAGGATTTGATACAAAGATTACAGGCTCTACCAATGATTACACAAAAACTGCAGGTAGTACAGTTGCGGTAATTACTTCAGGAATTCCTCGTAAGCCAGGCATGACTCGTGAAGAATTAATTGGTATCAACGCAGGTATTGTAAAAACAGTTACAGAAAATTTATTGAAGCATTCTCCTGATGTGATTATTGTGGTGATTAGCAATCCAATGGATACCATGACTTACTTGGCTTTGAAATCAAGTGGTCTACCAAAAAATAGAATCATTGGAATGGGCGGTATGTTAGATAGTGCACGTTTCCGTTATTTTTTAAGTCAGGCTATGCATTGTTCACCAAATGATTTACAGGCAACTGTTGTAGGTGGACATGGAGATACAACCATGATTCCATTAACTCGTTTGGCTACTTATTGTGGAACACCTGTTTCTAATTATTTAGATGCAGAAACATTGAAGAAAGTGGCTGCTGATACTATGGTTGGAGGCGCAACCCTTACCGGTTTATTAGGCACTTCAGCCTGGTATGCTCCGGGTGCTGCAGGCGCTGCTGTTGTAGAAGCTATCGTAAGAGATGAAAAGAAAATGATGGCTTGCTGTGTTTCTTTGGAAGGTGAATATGGTATGAATGATATTTGTTTAGGCGTTCCTGTTATCGTTGGAAAAAATGGCTGGGAAAAAATCGTTGATTACAAATTGAATGAAGAAGAAATGGCAGCTATGAATAAAAGCGCAGAAGCAGTTAGAAATATGAATAGTGTATTAGCGACTTTAGGATTGTAATACTAACTTCAATAAAATAAAAAAGCCGGACGATTGTTCGGCTTTTTTATTGATATAAATCACGTTAAGGCATATTGTTAAACATCTTTTTTTGATTGGTAAATTTTAATATTCGTTTTTGAATTCAAATTATTAATTAAAAACAATAACATGAGAACGATATTATTTGTAAGCTTATTTTTTTTGACAACATTGCCATCTTTTTGTCAAGACATTTCAAATCAAACCACTCAGAAATCAACTGATTACCTAAAGAAAAGCAAGGACCAAAATACTTTAGGATGGGTATTACTCGGAGGAGGAGCAGCGCTTTCAGTAATTGCAATGGCCTGGAACTCTAACGACAATTCAAGTGGGAATATCTTTAGTGACAATTTTAATGAACAAGCCGTTATGGTATTATGTGGTTTGGCTGCAATGGCAGCAAGTATTCCTGTGTTTATTTCTGCTGGCCATAACAAATCAAAATCAAAAAAACTAAGCTTGAATTTGAATATTGAGCATAATAATGCGAAAATGATCAATCCGAATTTTAAAAGCTATCCATCTGTTTCATTCTTAATTCCAATAAGGTAGAATAGTCATATCGGCAAACCGAAACGGAACTTAAGTATCCAGTATCTAGTATCCAGTCTATCCATCACACCCTAACTCACCCCCTCAATTCCCATTTCCTTATTTATTTTCAACACCAATCCCTGCAATACTTTCCCCGGTCCACACTCAGTGAAATGAGAGGCGCCATCAGTAATCATGGCTTGAACACATTGAGTCCATCTAACCGGCCCCGTTAATTGGGCGATTAGATTTTCTTTAATCATATTGGGGTCACTGACAGCAGAAGCCGTCACGTTTTGATATACAGGGCAAATAGGTGTATTGAATTGAGTGTTGTGAATCGCTTTTGCCAATTCTTCTTTAGCGGAAGCCATCAATGGAGAGTGGAACGCACCTCCAACTGGTAACACCAAGGCTCTTTTGGCACCAGCTGCTTTCATTTGCTCACAGGCCATTTCAATGCCTTTTACAGAGCCACTGATGACCAATTGGCCGGGACAATTATAATTAGCAGCAACAACCACTTCGCCAGTTTCAGTAAAAATGTTATGGCATATTTCTTCCACTTTCTGATCATCTAAATTCAATATTGCAGCCATAGTTGAAGGTTGTAATTCACAGGCTTGTTGCATGGCTTTGGCTCTGATGGCAACCAATTTTAAGGCGTCTTCAAATTGTAAAGTTTTGTTGGCTACTAAAGCAGAAAACTCTCCAAGCGAATGACCTGCCACCATATCAGGCTGGGCATCAGGCAAAGTCATAAATGCCGCTACTGAATGGATGAAAACAGCAGGTTGTGTAATATTGGTTTGTTTCAACTCTTCATCAGTTCCTGAAAACATTACATCTGAAATGCTAAATCCTAGAATTTCGTTTGCTTTTTCAAAGATGGCTTTAGCCGATTCGTTCGATTCGTATAGGTTTTTCCCCATGCCACTGAATTGAGAACCCTGACCAGGAAATACAAATGCTTTTTTCATAACAATCAGTTTTTTATGGTGCAAAGAAAATAAAAAATCCCGCAATAAGCGGGATTAGTAATTATTAATTTCAAAAATGTAATTAATGTAAATTTTTGGAGATGAGTTTTAGGAATTCACTTCTGGTTTCATTTTTTTCAAACTCACCAAAGAAAGCAGAGGTAGTAGTAACTGAATTTTGTTTGGTCACGCCTCTCATCATCATGCACAAATGCGAAGCTTCAATAACAACAGCAACACCCAATGGATTCAGTGAATCTTTAATGGCATTTAAAATTTGTTCAGTCAATCTTTCCTGAACTTGCAATCTTTTACTGTAAACATCAACCACACGAGCAATTTTACTTAAGCCAGTTATGTATCCATTAGGAATGTAAGCCACATGAGCTTTTCCGTAAAATGGCAACATGTGATGTTCGCACATGCTGTATAATTCAATATCTTTTACAATTACCATTTCACTTACATTTTCATGAAACTTTGCAGATTCTAAAATGGCTTTTGCATCCATTTCATAACCTTGTGTAAGGTATTGCATGGCCTTAGCAATGCGTTCAGGTGTTTTGAGAAGCCCCTCTCTATTGGCGTCTTCACCAATTTGG
>CANFGZ010000095.1 GCA_947446585.1 Chitinophagaceae bacterium
AATAATAACTGGATTAGTAGTGGGCATTCCAATCCTGTTTACGGATAAAACATTTGTACTCGACTTTACAAGTATTGCCACATTATTTGCTTTTGTATTGGTTTGCGGCGGTGTTTTGTTTTTACCTATCAAAGAAAAAGTTGCCGGTAAATTTCATTTGCCTTTTATTTCTTCTAAGTTTATTTTTCCTGCGATAATTATTGTTTCTATGTTGTTGGTTTATTTTAAAGTAAATCAATATTTCAGTGGTTTGTTTATATTCAATACTGACACTGCTACTTTAACCTATAATGTATCTGCCATTATATTTTGGATTATTTGTTTGATAATGGCAGTTGGCGCTTTTATAAAAAACTGGTCATTGATTCCATTAATGGGCTTAGTTACATGTTTGTATTTACTAACAGGCATGACGGCCATGAACTGGGCCTGGTTTGGAAGTTGGCTGTTGATTGGATTGGTGATTTACCTTTTTTACGGGTATAAAAAAAGTAAGCTTGCTACAAAATCTTAGGATTTTACATATTAAACTTTCTAATCCCCAAAAATGAAATACGAAGTTGGTGATAAAATTATAGTTCTGCATTCCGACGAAGAGGGGAAGGTAGTTGAGTTAATGAATGACAAGATGGTAATGATAGAAGTTAGAGGCGTAAGATTTCCGGCTTATATGGACCAGATTGATTTCCCTTACTATAAAATGTTTACTCAGAAAAAAGTTGTTGAAAAAAAGACTATTCATATTGATAATGTAAAAAAAGAAAAACAAAGTCCACGTAAGAAAGTAGCTGATGGTGTATTTCTAAGTTTTGTTCCCATATTTGATAAGGATATTTTTGATGACGAAATTGTAGAAAAATTAAAAGTTTATCTGATTAATCATAATGAAGAAGAATATCAATTTAAATATAAACTGAAATTTGTAGGCATTAGTAATTTTGAATTGAATAGTTCACTGAGAGCGTTAAGCGATTTTTATCTTCATGATATTATGTTTGAAGATATCGGTGATTCTCCCTCATTTGAATTTGAATTTTCGCTAGAGAAACCCGACAAAAAAAAATCTCCTTTTTATGAGAGTCAAATAAAATTAAAGGGAAAACAGGTTTTTAAGAAAATAGAAGAAATACAATTGCGTAATGAACCTTCTTTTGCTTACGAACTTTTTAAGGTTTATCCTGATAAAGTTGAAGAAATTAAAATGGATCTTTCGAAACTGGGCAATGCAGGTTACCGATTTTATGATATCTCAAAAGCAAAAGAATTTCTTGCACCAGCAAGGTCTGTTGTTGATTTGCATATAGAAAAACTTACCGATAAATGGGATCAGCTCTCTAATTTTGAAATAATCTCCCTGCAATTAGAAACATTTGAAAACTATCTGGAATTGGCTCATCTGCATCATTTATCATCTGTTATTATGATACACGGAATTGGGGAAGGGAAGTTGAAAGATGAAATTCATGAGCGATTGCACTATAAAAAATATGTAAAATCATTCGTAAATCAATACCATCATTTATTTGGTTATGGTGCAACGGAGATATTTTTAGTCTCTTAATTTCTTTTATCCATTGTTATGCAGTTTTTTTTCTTTTTGCAAAATAATAATATAAATTAACCAATGAATTTTAATAAGTCATATCAAAAACTACAAACGGCCATTCTCTCAAAACTGAAAAATTACTTAGCAAAAGATTTATTTTACCACTCCATTGATCATACCATTGATGTTGAAAAACAAGCCGTAAGAATTGCTTTAAATGAAAATATAAATGATGAAGAGGACTTGTTTCTCTTAAAAATAGCTTGCCTTTATCATGACATAGGATTTTTAGCTACTTATGCCGATCATGAAATAGAGGGATGTAAATTGGCAAAATTAGAGTTGCCGGATTATGGTATTAATGAAAGGCAAATTGATGTTGTTTGTGGGTTGATTATGGCAACTAAAATCCCTCAAACACCACTCACACCTTTGGAAGAGGTAATTTGTGATGCTGATTTGGATTATTTAGGGAGAGACGATTTTAAAATAATCAGCAATTTATTGTTTCAGGAGATTAGCATTAGAGGTTTTGTGAAATCAGAATTGGAGTGGAATCTTATTCAAATTAAGTTTTTTAACCAGCATCATTATTTTACAAATACCAGTAAATTATTAAGAGCGCCTGAAAAAAATAAACACCTCGAAGAAATTAAAGCGTTAATTTAAAAGACAACTTAATAATTAAGAATTCGGTTTTTTTAAAAATAAGTTATTAATTACTTCTGGCTGTTTTTTCATTCAATTGTCGAAGACGAGTACATAGTATTTTAATGAATCCCCGAGCTACTTCTGGTCTGGTATCAATAAGTTCATAAAAAGGTTCCTGATCAATTTTATAGAGTACACAATCTGTTTTTGCAGTAGCAGAGGCACTTCTGGTTTCGGCATCCAGTAACGAAAGTTCACCGAAAACTTCTTTTTCATGTAAGGTAGCCAGCTCGGTTTTTCCTTTGTGAATCTGAACCTGACCCGATAAAATAATATACATACAATCGCCAGGGTCATTTTCGTTAAAGATTATTCCATCTTTTTCGATTTCTTCTTCCTGCATGAGAGGTGCAAGTTCCGAAAGCGTTGTTTCGGGTGTGTCTTTAAATATGCTTAATGATTTTAGCAGTAGTACTTTTTCTAAAAGTAGCAAGCCTTGATTTAAGTTTTCGGACATATCTTAAGTTGTTTATTTAAAAAAAAATATTCATTTAATTAAGTCGGTTATCCAAAGGTTGTTAATATAATTCTGCCATTTCTTTTAGCAGTAGATTTTCGGAAAATTTATGCTTTATCAATAGATTTATATCTATTGAATAGTTTTGTTTTTTAGATACATAGATGGCGCATGCTAATGTCCAGTCATTAAAATAACTTATTTCTTCAGACAATATGCAATTTAGTATTTCAACCGTGTTTTTAAAAATGACCTCAGGATATATTTTTTGTATGTCATGTAATCTTTCGGAAATGTTTCCTGGTTCAAAAATCAAATTGAATCGATAAGCAATATCTTTTCTTGCAGTGATGTCAAGGATTTCCATGGCATTTATGATGTTTGATTTGTTTCCTGATGCGTAGGCTTTTCTAACTTTATTTATATTGTCGCGTTTATAAAGAATAGCAAAAACCAACAACAGATTTTCTCTTAAACTGTCTAGCTCAAGTGATAAAGCGCTTGATAATAATTGCAAATTGCTTTCATGATGAATAAGGTCGTTTTGTATATAAACAATTCCAGAGCTTTGCGTTAGCATTTTTCTGATTACGGTAATAAATGCTTCACGTTCATTGTGTTTTGGAACATAACTGCTTCTATAAATTGCCTTAATTATGGATGGGTATTCACCGGGTAAATCATTCAGCAATTTTATTAGAATTTCATGGGAGTTTTCGCTATTTATTCTTCCAATTAATAGAATAAGTTTTTCTCTTAGAAGTATTGAACCTTTATTTGCAGTAATAAATGAATAGATTGCAGGCAATGAAAAATCGCCTCCAATTAATAATGGTTCTATTACTTCGAATTCGTATTTGATACCCAATTTAATAAGCGCTTCTAATAATCTTGTGTTACCTGATTTGCCGGCTGCGATAAATGCATATTTTCGGATTGAAGCTACTTCGTCATTCATTAACCGAAGAATCATTTTTTCTTCTTTGCAGTTATTGTGCTGACTTAGAATTTTAGCAACAGATAACCTTTCATTTGTACTTTCAGAAGTGATTAATTTTTTTATAATAGATTCGGCTCTTTCTTTGAGTTCGCCGGTTGCATAAAAAAACAATCCATCAAGTGCGGCGTCTCTTATTTCTTTATTACTACTGTCGAGATGCATTTTTACTTCATCAAAATCGATATTATTTTTACAAATAACTTTTATTGAACTGGCCAAAATTGAAGGACTGACGTCTTGCTTAATTAATGCAAGAATTGATTTTGCTGCAATTGGATAATCTTTTTCCATCATCAGATGTAAAACAAAAGACTTCACTTTTTCGGAAGGATTATGCAGTAGTAAAATAATAAGATCATCAGGGATAGGATCGTTTTCTGCATTAAGCATGTTTAAAATATTGATGATCTCTGTTTCTGAACCTGTTTTTGCTTTCGCTCTCAGCCAATCTAGTGTTCCAGTATCTTTGACTGAAAAATTTTCGAGGTTAAAAAATCTGTTGCTGATAGATTTTACAATGGTTTTTAGATATTGAATGTTTACCTGATAAACACCAATAAACCAGAGAATGCACATTGCCAGTAAAACATAAGACAGACTTACGAGGTTTACTTTTCCTTGTAATTGAATTAAAGTTAAAAGAGCTATACCTGAAAATAAAAAAGCAAAAGGATCTGTAATCCCTTTTAAAATCATGTGTGCTCTTAATCTTTCGTGATTGGGTAAAGGCTGCATGATTGTAAGGAAAACCGGATTATTAATGGATGTTCTTAAAATATCTACAAGCGTATATGCAGCACCAAAGAAATAAAGAATCATTTTGGAATTTCCATAATTCTGAGTTAGGATTATGGTTGAAATCAAAATAAACATAACAATGGGCGTTATTAAAAGAGATTTAATAATACCCAATTTATTGATAAGTCTGCTAGTGAAAATTAATTTTACAATAAGAAAAATTATTGAAATAATGGAATTGAAAAAGGCAATGAAATTTGCCAGTGATACATCACTGTGATAAGCTTGTTTTACTTTTGCCAAAAAAGCGAAATTAACTATCAGAAAACTTCCCGAAACTAAGATGCCTAATGCTGCGAGTCTTCTAACCAACGCATTTCCCGAATAATTTTCAATAATTCGTCTAACATCAATATTAGACTTCTTGTGTTTATTATTTTTATGGGAATGATCTTTGTGGTGATGCGATTCATGTGAAATGCTGGCCTCTTTAATTCCCACGAGAAATGGAATGGAAGCAATCATGCAAGCTAATGCCGCCCATAAAAGATTAATGGTCCCGATATAATGAACAGCAAGACCAGCCATAGAATATCCAATAAGTTTTGCGGGAATGTCGCCTGCACTGATAACACCAAATAATCTCTTACTCTGCCGGGCATCAAATAAAAGAGCCGCAACGCCCCAGAATTCAAGATTGTTTAATAAATACAATACATAAAACCAGGGCAGCATCAGATAAATAAACCAACTGGAATGAAAAAACACAAACGCAAGTCTGAAAAATAAAATACTCACAATCATGAAAATAGTTATTATGAGCCCGAGTTTACTGAGATTGAATTTATGTTCTAGTTTTGAGTAGATAAATCCGGCTATCCACAAAAAAACTGATGCGTAAATAAAAACGTAGGGGATTTTTGTGATTTCGAAATTATCAAGCAATAATGTTAACGAAGCAGTTAAGAAAAAAGCGATACCCGCACCTTGGAAAAATTGCAGTAAAAATAATTTTTTAACAATGGAGACTTCTTCTGTTCTTACACTTAAAGTTCTTAACCATATATTTTTTTGTTTCATTTGGTTCTATTGAAAAAAAGAATTTTTATTTGGTTGATTTCAGTTGGTTAATATGTTGTTGTTTTTTGGGTTCTCTTTTTAGTCTGGATGTTTCTGTGAAATATTGATGGGATTGCAGGAAGTTCTGTTGTTTTTCTTCCCAGTCATTTTCGTCGGTTATGAACTTATAAGTCAATAATTCTGTTTTCAATTTGTTGCTAATTTCAAAAAAATCATCTCTTCCCAGATAATCAAGATCTGCATCGCAGATTATTTTTTGTAGATGATTTTTGGCAATTTGCGGGACTTTAGTAGCCATGATAAGCAGGCAAATGTTGTCGATTTCAATTTGATTTAAACCGAAATCAGGTAATATATTTCTGGCTATCTCGCAGCTTTTTTCTTCATGATTGAGATAGGTAAAAATAAAGCCTGTATCATGAAACATAGATGCGATTTCTATTTCCTGCAGCGTTTGAACATCTGTTATCCCTTCGCCGATAGCAATTAAAACTGATTGTTCCGAAACATCTAATGTGTGTTCTAGGCAATGATAAGTAAGTTTTGGCGAAAGGCCTTCCTTTAGCATTGAAATAATATTATTTCTTATTTCATTTATTTGTGTTGTCATATTGAATCGTAAATATAAGAAGATAGATTGTTTATGCTGTTTGCTATTTTTAAATAAAAGTTTTAATGTTTTTAAATTTTATTTATTTCTCAAAATAATATTTAATATAAAAAGTCCCAGAATTGCAGCAATTGTTGAAGCGAAAATAATGGCAATTTTACTTTGATCAATATACTGTGGATTATCAAATGCAAGGAGGGTGATGAAAATGCTCATCGTAAATCCAATTCCTGCTAATAAACTCACTCCGGTTATATGTTTCCATTTTAAACCTTCAGGCAATTTGCAAATTCCGGTAAAGACGGCGATACTGCTGAAAAGTAGTATGCCAAAGGGTTTGCCAATAACCAGTCCGGAAATAATTCCAGAGCCTAAACGTGTAGATAAACCTTCTGTCCAGTTATAACCAAATACAATACAGGTATTAGCTAGTGCAAATAATGGGATGATTATAAAAGAAACAGGTTTATGTAAAAGGTGCTGTAATTTATAAGAAGGAGATTTCTCATCACCTTTGCCAAAGGGAATTGCAAATGCCAGCAATACGCCTGATAAAGTAGCATGTACGCCTGAGTGTAACATACAATACCACATACCAATGCCGCCAATCAAATAGGGGAGAAGCACATTTACTTTTAATTTTCGCATAATTAAGAGTAAAATAAAAATGCCTAACGCGATTGCTAAATAAACAAATGAAATACTATCGGTATAAAAAAAGGCAATTACAAAAATGGCACACAAATCATCAATCACAGCAAGAGCCGTCAAAAATATTTTAAGTGAGGGAGGAACCGATTTTCCAAGCAAAGCCAGCATGCCAATCGCAAAAGCAATATCTGTTGCCATTGGAATGCCTGCTCCTGATTGCGTTCGGCTTCCATAATTATAAATAAAGAAAATTGTAGCAGGTACAACAACTCCGCCGATTGCGCTGATTATTGGGAACAAAGCAATTTTTAAATTTGACAGTTCTCCGACATAAACTTCCCGTTCCAATTCAAGGCCAATCAATAAAAAAAATATGGCCATGAGTCCATCATTTATCCAATGGGCGATGGAATGATCTTGAAAGTTAGTTTCCCAGAAATGTATATAATGCAAGCCTAATGAACTATTAGAAATTATTAATGAAAAAGCGGTACAAAATATCAGGATAAAGCCCACTGCTTTTTCGCTGTTAAAAAAATTATTGATAAACTTATTGATCATTTAGAATGAATGAGTTTGATTAAGGATGTTAGTCTTTTAGTCTTCTTTTCTTGATCATTCCGCCTTTCATATCTTTTACACTGGTCATAAATACGAATGCTTCAGGATCAATTTTTTCGATTTCATGTTTTATTTTGCTTACTTCAAGCCTGGTGACTATGGTGTAAATAATTTTCATGTCGTAAAGTTTTTCACCACTTTTGCCAAATCCTCTTTCTGCTTTATACACAGTAATTCCTCTGCCCATTACTGTAATAATCATATCTCTTATTTTTTCTTCTTTAAGGGATATGATGCTTACTCCGGTATACTCTTCAATACCTTCTACCAGAAAGTCAACTGTTTTAGAGGCAGCTAAATAGGTGAGCATTGCGTATAAGGCGGTTTCTACAGATATCAGCCATGCAGCCAAAGAGAATATAATTACATTTATCAACATGATTACATCTCCGATTGAAAGCCCGGATTTTTTACTAACAGCAATAGCCAGTACTTCTGTGCCATCGATTACCGCGCCCCCTCTCATAGCTAGCCCAACACCCGAGCCTAGGAAAAATCCGCCGAAAACCGATATTAATAATTTGTCGTTGGTAACATGAGGATAAGGAAAAAATGCTACCCAAAATGCAAGTCCTGCAATAGCAAAGCTGGTTTTGATGGCAAACTCTTTACTGATTATCGTTTTGCCCATAAAAATAAATGGCGCATTGATTAAAATGATTAACAACGAAAGATTAAATCCCAACGTTTCATTGGCCAGAAGGGCAAGCCCCATTGAACCCCCATCTATAAAATTACTCGGCATTAAAAATCCTTTCAATCCGAAACCTGCAGAAAACACCCCACAAAAAATCAAAAAGAAGTCGCGTAGCTTTTTTTTCATTTCTATGCCTGTATCAAATTTCTTTCTAGCGTGCATGAAGCTCGTATCTGTAATCAGCTGCTTATATTTGTTGGAATTTAAGTGAAGCAATCTCAGCAGTTTCTCTTTCATTTTTA
>CANFGZ010000096.1 GCA_947446585.1 Chitinophagaceae bacterium
ATAATACGGCACTTCTCAGCAATGTCTTCTGAATGGGACGTTGAGTTGGATTGAGCTGGATAGGCTGGATAGGCTGGATACTCGATACTAGATAATACGGTACTTCTCAGCAATGTCTCCGGAAAGCGACGTTGCGTTGGATAGAGCTGGATAGGCTGCCATTATTTTAAAAAAATAAATATTGAAAAGCAAACAAGGAAATGGAAAAGCATATATCGCGCTAACGGCTACCTGCTTATTGTGGGGTACCACATGGGTAGCCAGTAAAGTGGCAGTTACTCAGGTTCCTGCTTTACAGCTCGCGTATATTCGACAATTTCTGGCGGGTTCCTGTTTTTTGATTTATTTTATGTTATTTAAAAAACATCCTTTACCCTCAATCAAAGATCTCAAATCTATTTTTGTGATGTCGGTATTAACTATGGTCTTTGCAAACGGCCTAAGTACCTGGGGTTTGAAATACATTCCTACAGGATTGGCTTCTTTGATCGGTTCTTTATTTCCTCTGATTGTGGTTCTTATAGAATGGATCTTTTATAAAAAAAGGGATGTTTCGTTGTTGACATTTATTGGATTGTTTATTGGAATTGGCGGAGTTGCGTTTGTTTTTTATGAAAACATGTTTGCCCATATAGATTCTAATTTTATTTTCGGGTTGACCCTTTCTTTATTTGCAATTGTTTCTTGGAGCTTAGGAACTATATTTTTATCCCGTCATCATTTATCTGTGAACCCATATTTTGGAATGGGACTTCAAATGATTATGGGTTGTGTTATGCTTTTTATTTTTGCAAATGCAACACATAATACCATTCCTCTTGCTTCAATAACCAGACATTCGTGGTCTGCAATAAGCTACCTGGTAATATCAGGTTCGATATTAAGTTTTATAGCTTTTATTTATTCTTTAAAAAGATTGCCTACAGCAGTTGCGTCTTTGTATGCCTATATCAACCCAATTGTAGCAATGATAACGGCATCTTTTTTATTAAAAGAAAAGCTCACGCTTACTATTGTGATAGGAACCATCGTTACTTTGATTGGTGTTTTTCTAGTTAATTTCAGTATTAAGAGAGATAAGGAAGATTTGATTACTGAAGCTGAGATATAAAATTTACATACATTTCTTTCCATCCTTTGAATTGCAGATCAGTTCCCAGAAAATTATTATGAAAGATGGAAACAAAAAGTCCATTTACTTTTTCACACTCATTTTTATAATGATTTATTTCGCTTAAAGATTCTGCAGCATTTTGTTGTTGTTCATAATAGCTGTTGGCGTCCATAAAACAGAATGGATACAATCGCAATGAAGTTACTTTTTCTTCCTTCAGATTATACCAAAAAAAACTTCCTGCAAATGAAGCCCTGAATCCATTAATACTTCCATAGCCCATACTGAAATCTTTATTGATTCCGGCTTTGATCAAATTCTCGAAAGTAGCAGGTAAGCTAAACTGAATGTAATGCTGGCGAGAAATGGAAATTGATTTATGTGTAATTTCTTCTAATCTGTTTTTTTCATAATTAAGAATATTAAGATAATTACTGCTCTTCCAGGATGGATGTAAACCAATATTATATTTTTCACTATGCGCCTTTATTAAATTTCGCATAGAATGATTTCGTGGCGATACATTTTTATCATAACGACTTACTGATTTTGCAACCAGAAAAAAATAGATAATTTCACATTTTAAGTGTTGATGTATGCTGTCCATAAACTCATAAGCATCAAAAGGATCTTTCTTAAATCCCAGCATTACTTTAAATCGTTCCCAATCTGTATTTTTAAGGAAGCCACCTATATTTCTAATTAGTCCTTTGTTTTTGTATGACCAGGCAATATCAATATCATAACTCAATATTGTTTTGAATTGTGGAGTATTAAATATTAACTGTGGGAATTTTGATTTCAACGCCATTTTAAATTCTTCAATCCAAATATTAATAAGCGGCTTTTGCAGAAATCCATTCTTAAATGCTATCGCATTCTCATGATGAAATCTGCCATAACTATCCTTTACAAAAGGAAGGTATTCTTCATATCTGCTCAATAAATAAAACGAAGCCGCAAAAATATCAAAAGGAAAATCTGAATTTTCGCAATCAAAAAAAGCGGTAACCTGCTTTTTGCCTGATTCAAAACTTCGAAACTCAACACATTTTATTTGCTGTTGATTGATAGTGTTTTCAAACAATAAAGAATTAGGAAAAATAGTAAATACCGAAGATTCAATTTTATTCTCAGAATAATTTATAATTACATCTTCATTAAAATTGAGTTCGCTCGAATTATTTATAATGAGGTAATCCAGTCCAAGCTGTTCTTTTAAAATAAAATGACAAACATATTCAAGACGAGCAGTAGTTTTATTTGAATAAATCTTAAGCATAGAAATAAAAAAAGCCGGTTGTCCGGCCATTCTAAAAATACAACTTTATTTTTTATGTCTTTCCTTCCAGAGTTGATTAAAAGTTTTTTCACTGAATTGCAATTCTCCTCTGTTTTTATTCCAATCTGAAAATAATTTATTAACAAATTTATTTTTAATTCTGCTATTTCCTAGGTTCATCAATTTGCGATGTGTACTGGCAATTTTCCAGGCTTTCCAGGCGAATCTTTCTGTAATATCTGCGTTTCCTTCGTCTACTGATTCATGTCTGTTCTCCAGCAACAATTCATGAATATTTATTTTTACAGAACAAACTTCTGTGCAATTGCCACATAATGAAGAGGCATAACTTAAATGTTTGAAAGCAGACATGCCTTGTAAGTGCGGAGTTATAACACTTCCAATAGGTCCGCTGTATGTGGCTCCGTAACTATGACCACCAATATTTTTATAAACCGGACAAGCATTTAAACAAGCGCCGCAACGAATACAATACAAGCTTTCTCTTTGCTTAGGATTTTTTAAAATATTCGTACGATTATTATCCAGCAGTATTACATACATTTCTTTAGGGCCATCAGTTTCATTGGCTTGACGCGGACCTGTTACAATGGTATTATATACGGTCATTTGTTGACCGGTGCCATAAGTACTCAGCAAAGGCCAGAAAAGTGCAAGATCATTTATAGAAGGAATTACTTTTTCAATGCCTACGATTACAATATGTGTATTGGGAAAAGAACAGCTTAATCTTGCATTGCCTTCGTTTTCGGTTATGGCAATGCCGCCAATATCGCTGATGATAAAATTAGCACCCGTAACCCCTATTTCTGCCTGAACGTATTTTTTTCTTAAAATATTTCTTGCAACAAGCGTGAGTTCTTCGGGAGTTAAGTTGGATGGTGTTCCTAATTTTTCTGAAAATAATTTTGCCACATCTTCTTTGCTTTTATGCATCGCTGGTGTAACAATATGATAAGGTGCTTCGCCGTCGAGTTGTTGTATATATTCTCCCAGATCTGTTTCTATGCTTTCAATTCCGTTTTCTTCGAGAGCTTTGTTTAGATGAATCTCTTCCGTAACCATGCTCTTGCTTTTCACCAGCGTCTTACAATTTTTTTGCTGACAGATATTCAGAATTTCATCAATAGCTTGCTGACTATTTTCAGCCCAGATTACTTTTCCTCCTCGCTTGCTGAATTGTTTTTCAAATTCTTCCAACTGATGATCAAGTGTTTCAAGAGCTTTCCATTTTATGTTCTTTGCTTTTTCTCTGGCTAAGTCTAGGTTTTCAAATTGTTGCTTGCCTTGAGGAACTACGGCATTGTATTTTCCAATATTGAAATTGATTTTTCTTCTGTGTTCGAGATCAGCAGTTTTGACTGCAGACTTTTCGAGAAAAATATCAGATGTTTCGGACATAGAAAATGGTTTACTGCTGCGAATTTACTATAAATGTCTACACGGGAATAACATTATTTATGAACAGCAGATTTTGCAACAGGTATTTTGAATTCCTTGTCAACAGTTTCAAAAATTTCCTTTTCAATAGCATAAAACGAAGAACAATCATCTGTTACATAACCGCTTCCGCTGCCATTGGTTATAAAGATAAATCCATTGCCTTTTTTTGCATCAACAAATGCATCACTTACCAACCCATAAGCGTCACCTGAATGACCAAACATGGAAACGTTTCCTGAAAATATTTCATCATTGTCTTTGGTATTGGTGATTAAATGAATGCCCAGTCCCCAGTTTCTGTAAAGGCCATTAGCATAATCTCCATTTGTGCCATCAAATTTCCATTGAGAAGTTGTCATTGCTGCAATTGATGCTTTACTGATGATTTGCTGATTAAGATATCTACCATCGTTTAGAAAAAGAGTAAATACTTTTGCCAGATCTGATCCTGAAATCCTTAGGCCACCTTGAGGAGCAAATCTGATTGCATTGGTGCCTGTAATATAATCATCGAAATTTTCGGGCAATTTATTTTTATCATTATTATTATCGCATTGTGGAATCCAGTTGCCATCAATCTTTCTGTAAATAATTGCGAGTTTATCGTTATCACCAATTGTTCTTACATTATAAGTGGCATTGATACCTAGCGGAGTAAAAATATATTTTTGACAATAATTATCAAATCTTTCGCCTGATATTTTTTCAATGAGTGTACCAATGATGCCAAAATTGAGATTACAATAATTGAAATACAATCCAGGCTTTTGATTAAGAAACAATGCTTTTGAATAATACTTTCCATTCGAATTTATTAGTTCCGATAAATTGGGTACAGGATTTTGTTCGTAAACAACGCTTAAGAATGAATCATAAGCTTTCGGATCATCTGTTAAACAAGAAGTATGTGAGAGCAGCATTCTTGGGGTGATGGCAACATCATTATAAAAAGGATTACTGATTTCATAGCCCAATATTTTGCTGATATTATCATCCAGATTTATTTTCTTTTGTTCTACCAACTGCATAAATGCAATAGTGGTTATCGTTTTTGAAATACTTGCTACTCTAAAAAGAGTATTGTTATTTACTGGGTTATTGGTTTCAATATTGCTATTTCCAAAATTTACTACATCAGTTATTTTGTTTTTATTGAACAATACAACCGTGCCGCCTGTGAGTTCATATTTTTCTGAAATTTGCTTAACGTCTTTTTTTAGTTGTTGCGCCAAAATAAAAGTTGTAGGCATAAATAAAAAACATAAAATGCTTGAATAAAATATACAGTAGTTTACATACTTGCTTTTCATTGAAATAAAATATTTATTGATTAAAGTTAAAGTAGTAAAGTTTGACTAATAAATAAACGGGAAAACAATTTTTCTCTCCTTTGGATAATTAGGGATGTTTTTCACATTCCAGTCGTAATGATTTTTAGCTCGTGGAATCAAATTAGCACAAGTCCAAACCATAAAACTAAAAGCCGGAAGATTTCCTGCCATCAGCGCAAAGCCGCTCCACTCGATAATTTCGCCAAAAAGATTAGGAGATGAAATGTATTTGAACAAAAAGCCATTCGGGATTTTATATCCTGTTTCACCGTGTTTTCTTAAAGCGATTAAGATGTTATCGGATTTGATATTGATGAACATGCCCATTGCAAACAACAATATCCCGGCAATAAAATGTGTACTGCAAATCCAACTCAAATCATATTCCTCAGGAACTGTTTGATTGGATAAATAATACCCATTTAATCCTGCGTTGATTACATTGAAAAAGATGGCACTTAAAGCAATTGCTAAAGGCATTTTTTTTGGCGTGCTTTTTATTCTGACGGGATAGATGATAGTGCGGTTCAAATAATGGATAATCCAAAGCACAAACAATATCCAGACAAATGAATCGAAATTATTTTTATAAGCAAATAAGTAATAAGACATAATCGCCAGTGAAGGCATTTCCATTACAAACCATGCGAGTTTATTATTGATAGTAATTCCCCATTTTTCAGAAGTATGACGGCCAAAAGGAGCAGTCACAAAGAACATCGTAATATGAACAATTACGGCAATCGCAATCCAAAGGAGCGTTATAAAATATAATGAGGGTCTATCCATTGTGAATTAATGAATCATTAATCCATTCAACAATTCAAACATGTCGTTTTTATATTCTTCAAGTAAGTTCTGGCTTGTATAGGAAATGAACTGAATAGTGCCGCCTTCACTTGAATAATAGTAGCCAAGATATGTGAATTTAATTCCTGAAATAGAACCATTCATTTGCATGAAAAATATTTTCTTTCCATTCACCATTCTGTATTCTTCGGTAATAACTTTGGTGTCGGGTGCTGCATCTTTTGCATTTGAAACGGCAAGTTTTTTTAGGTTCTCAATGGGGATATTTATTTTTTCTGTAATCAACATAGCGTAAATATCTTTTTCTTTTGATTGAAAAGAATATTCTTGTGCTTCTCCTGCAGGATTCTTTTTATAACTCCAGAATTTGGGGTTTATGAAAATGCCAGTATTTACTTTTGTGCTTTTTACTTCAAAAGTTGCTTTTTCATTTTTTGTATAAATGACATTGCTCAACGGGATTTCTTTTTCTTCGGTATCAGCAGAATCATTGGCATATTTCCAGGTGCCATCTTCATATAAAAATACTTGATCTCCTTTGTCGGTTACTGCTTGAATCTGAGAAAATCCAAGGGTTACTATAAAAGTAAACAGACTGAATGTTATTATTTTTTTCATTATAAAATTTGACTTGATTTTGTATAAATAACTTTTCTTTCTTTAAGATAGTTCATAATAAAACTAAAGCAATTTTCATTATGACCAATAAGCTCAGGAGGAAACACTCCTTTTTCATTAAATAAATTTCCTAAAATCATATTGGCTGCTGCAGTGGCTGTATAACCTGTAGTTCTGGCCATTGAAGAGGTTTGCGTTTCAGGATTATATTCGTCGTATAAATCGTAAACAATTTTTTCTTGTTCGCCATTTTTGTTTTTACCACATAAAGTAATTCTCATTACTGTTAGTTCAGGTTCTGTTGCTCCAAGCTTCCATTCGTTAATTAATAGTTTGCTGGTAAATTCAAGTGGTGAACATTCAACGCCTGAAATATTTATTTTCTCTGTACTAAAAAAACCACTGGCTTTGAGCATGCGGATGTATTCAATATGTCCGGGATAGCGCAATGTTTTTTCTTTTCTGTTTTTAATGTGAGGCATGGTAAATAAAATCGACCTCAACCCATCAGTATTAAAAGCTTCTAGCGTTCCTACGTTATCAAAATCTATAAACTCAAGTTCAGTAAGGGCTTCGTGAGTTACGATGTTTCCGTTTTCAACATAACGAGCCGGACGAGTATATTCTTCAATTACGTCAATAGGAGAGAAAGGTGCTTTGTAACAGAAAGGCCATTTTTTTATTTTAGGCAAACCGCCCACGAGGCATTCGAAGTCGGTAAGCTCCATAATCGCATTGTATCTTCCTAAAATAAAATTGCCCATGCCGGGAGCAACGCCACAATCTACAATGGCAGTAACGCCTTTTTGTTTGGCGAGTTCATTAAGTGACAACGCATCTTCAGGAAAAAATGAAATGTCCACAACATTCTTTCCGGCTTCAATTATTTGTTGTAAAGTTTCAAATCCCAAAAAACCAGGAACAGCACAGATGACCAAATCAAAGGGTTGCAAGGCTTTTTGTAAAGCCGTATCATCGGTTACATTTAATGAAACGGTTTGTATGGAAGCATTTTTATTTCTGACAAAATCAAGTCGCTCTTGATTCATATCGGTAACAGTCACATTGTGCTTTGCAGCCAAATCAAATGCCATAGCAGAACCAACCATGCCTGCGCCTAATACTATGATGTTGCTCATTGGAGTAAATTTATGAGGACGAAAATAGCGAAAAAATGCCTACCTCTGTTGGTGTTTTCTTCCAGTGCTGGTGGCCTCTGCTGGTGTTATCACCAGCAGAGATAGCTTTCATGCCTATTCTGCCTCTGTTGGGGTTATCACCAACGGAGAAATCTCTCATGCCTCTATTGGTGTTTTCACCAATAGAAAAAAGATATGTGCCTCTATTGGTGTTACCACCGATAGAAATAGGCTTTTTTCATTACATCATAGTTGGTGAGAACACCAACTATGGCAACTCCTTAGTTAATCAGCTTTCCGTAAAATCCAAAAAAAAATCGGCTGTTAAATCATTGATTGGCTCCAACAGATTTTAATGCGGCCTGGTAGATTTTTTTTATGCTGTTTTTTTCTTCAAGGGTTATGATATTTTTTACAGCAGGAATGAGCGTTTTGTTGTGTTTCGTTTTTAATTTGATTAATTCTCCCAATGCCATTGCGGCACTCCATCTTACAACGGTGCCTTCATATTCTGTGTTGGCAAGTAAGTTCACGATCACAGTGTCCAGCTCCTTTGTAAAATTGCTGCAAATATTGGCTACTACTCTGG
>CANFGZ010000097.1 GCA_947446585.1 Chitinophagaceae bacterium
AAAACATCCATCGACAATTAATTTTTGGTGGTTAGTTATAGTTTAAGTGCTGCAAAAATAAGGCATTGACACTAAAAACCGTAACATTGGCATAACATTGATAATGCTCTTGCCGTCAAAATAATTGACGTTATCTTTGTTCGAAATTTTTCAAAATGGTAAACAAATGCAGATTCAGTATTGTCCTCTTTTTATTGACTTTATCCATTTCTGTTTCAGCTCAACAAAATAAAAACACAGCCAAGCCAGCGACAACTCAATCACAGCCCAAACTTGTTATAGGACTAGTTATAGATCAAATGAGATGGGATTATTTGTATAAATTCAAAAAACTTTACGGAAAGGGAGGTTTCAACAGGTTATTGAATCAAGGGTTTAGTTGCGACAACACCATGATTACCCATCTTCCAACATACACTGCTGTTGGACATACCGGAATTTACACGGGTTCTGTTCCTGCCATTCATGGAATTGTGGGCAACAACTGGATTGATAGGGCTTCTGGTAAAAATGTCTATTGCACTGATGACTCCACAGTAACTGGTGTTGGCAGCAACAATGAAGCAGGCAAGATGAGTCCGAGAAATATGATGACCACATCTATAGCCGATCAACTCAGATTGAGTGATAATTTCAAATCAAAAGTAATTGGCATTTCATTGAAAGACAGAGGTGCAATATTACCTGCCGGACATTCTGCTAATGTAGCTTATTGGTTTGATGACAAAGAAGGAAAATGGATTACCAGCACTTATTACATGGAGTCGCTTCCTTCTTGGGTAAATAATTTCAACGATAAAAAAATGCCCGATTCGCTAATGGCAAAAGGATGGAATGTAATCATGCCGATTAAAGATTATGATTTGAGTGCCGAAGACAAAGAGAGTTACGAAGGAAAGATTCCCGGCATCAATCAGAATACATTCCCTTATACTACCAATAATTTAGGTGATAAAAGATACAAGGCCTTCAAATACACTCCTTTTGGAAATACATACACTTTGAAATTTGCTGAATCTGCTATTGAAAATGAACAATTGGGAAAAGGGTCTGTAACCGATTTTCTAGCGGTCAGTTTGTCTTCAACTGATTACATCGGTCATGTATTTGCTCCCAACTCGGTAGAAATAGAAGATACTTATCTTAGACTGGATCTTGATCTGACTGAGTTTCTAAATTATTTAGATAAAACAATTGGTGTCGGTAATTATTTATTTTTCTTGACTGCAGATCATGGTGTGGCGCATAACCCAGATTTCATGAAAGAGCATAAATTGCCTAGCGGAAATTTTGAAGACAATGATTTGATGAAATCGCTGAATGATACTTTGAAATCTTTGAATAGGAGTGTTCCTCAAGTAATGGCGATAGATAACTCACAAATTTATTTTAATGATAACGATGAACTCATCAAAGCTAATGGCAAAGAAATTTTCAAGGACATCATTGTTAGTTTATTGGAAAAGAAATCATTCATTAGCCATGCTTTTGATATTGAAAAGGTTTCTACCTCAACATTACCAACAGTGATGATTGAAATGGTAAAAAACAGTTATTATCCCAAACGCAGTGGTGATGTGATGTTCATTCCTAATCCTGGTTTTTTGGATGGAGGAAAAACAGGTACCACTCATGGCTTGTGGAATCCTTATGATGCACATATTCCATTGGTATGGTATGGCTGGAACATCAAATCAGGTCGCTCTCATAAAGAAGTTCACATGACGGATATCGCTGCAACTTTAGCTGCTTTGCTAGATATTCAAATGCCTAATGGATGTGTGGGGAAAGTGATTGAGGAAGTGGTGAGATAATTTGAAAATTTGATAATTAAATGTCTTTACGCTTTTGGATTATCCGTCCATTCAGTTAAGGTTGCCCAATTTTCAAAATCATTTTTAAGTTCTTCCAATTTTAGTTTGGCGCCACGAAGTGCTCCTGCTCCCAGCAATAAACGCAATGGCGGATTTTCTGTTTCCACTATTTGAATCATAGCTTGAGCTGCACGATCAGGATCGCCAGGTTGATTGCCACTGGAATTTCTGATGTCACCCATATTTTTTCTGGCGGTTGCATTATAATCTTCAATATGAACTTTTGTGTCATTGGCTGATCTGCCGGCCCAGTCTGTTCTAAATCCACTTGGCGCAATGATGGTCACTTTTATGCCTAAAGGACTCACTTCTTTATACAAGGCTTCGCTCAAACCATCCACTGCATATTTGGTGGCATTGTAATATCCAACTCCAGGGTATGAACGCAATCCGCCAATGGATGCAATGTTTAAGATATGTCCGCTTCCCTGTTTGCGCATTTGCGGAAGTACAGCTTTTATCATGTCTCCCAAACCAAATACATTGATATCAAACATATTTCTGATGGCGGCATCTTCGCTTTCTTCAACAGCGCCAAAATAGCCGACACCCGCATTGTTTACCAATACATCTATTTTTTGAAAACGTTGAATAGTTTGTTCAACGGCTTGGTTAATTTCTTCAATTTTAGTAACATCCAATTTTAGGGGAATAGCGTTCTCAGGAAACTGCTGAATGATATCTTGAATGTCGTTTGTATTTCTAGAACCAACGGCTACAACATCTCCTTTTGTTAACACGGCTATTGCTAATGATCTTCCAAATCCTGTAGAACAACCAGTGATCAGCCACACTTTTTTCATAGTCTAATATTTGATTGCAAAAATAGGCAGAAATTGACGGCGAATTTTATATACTTTAAATCTGGAATTGTTTAAATAACGTTGAATAGGTAAAATAAAAAACCTCGGCAAGTACCGAGGCTTTGTTTTTTGTTGGGTTACTAGGATTCGAACCTAGACAGACAGAATCAAAATCTGTAGTGCTACCTTTACACAATAACCCAATCATTTTCCAAAATGATTAATTTTGGATTGCAAAAATAAGGGTTTAAAAAGATGTTCCAAAAGATTTTTAGTTTTTTAATAAGATGAAGACTGAACAAGCTCGGATTCATCTTCGAATAAAAGCGAAAAAATATTATTCTTCAGTATCTTCTTTTTCTTTCATGTCTTTAATCAAATCCAATGCTTCAGAAACTACATCACACATAATAGTGATTAAAGAGCCAGGTTTGGCGGTGTTATATGCATACATAATCGCCTCTTTTTCATTATAAATGATCGTAATGGGAATATCTTTTTGCTTGGTTTCGTTGATGCCTTCAATCAACAGATTCACCATTTCTTCGGCAGATCTACCCCTCAAGTGCTTATCTTGTCTGATGATAATTTCATCAAAATTTCTTCCCGAAATTCTTCCCAATTCCCTGATATCATCATCACGCCTGTCGCCGGTACCACTTATAATTCCAACTTTAGGGTGGCCTTCCAGTTTGCTGATAAAATCGCATAAAAGTTCAAGCCCTGCAGGATTATGAGCGAAATCAACCAAAAAATTGAAATTTTTGAATTGAAACATATTTAGTCTCCCTGGAGTTTGCGCAACAGAAGGAATGAATGTTTGCAATGCAAGTTTGATATCGTCAATGGTGATGTTTCTCCATAAATAGGAGCCAAGCACAGCTGGCAGACAGTTCATGACATTATGTAACGCCTTTCCTCCATAAGTAATGGGCACTTCGGCAACTTTAATGACACGAATTTTCCAGGTTCCTTTCAATATGCTGATATAGCCATTTTCGTAAATGGCAGCATATCCGCCTTTCTTACAATGGGTAATTACCCGGGTATTTTTTTCATCCATACTGAAAAGTGCAATATTGCAATCCAGTCCAGTTCTCATGTTATAAACCAAATCGTCATCAGCGTTTAGAATGGCAAAACCTTTAGGCAAAACTGTTTCAGGAACAACCGCTTTTACTTTGGCCATTTGCTCCATAGATTCAATACCACCAAGCCCAATATGATCTGCACTGATATTGGTTACTATAGCCACGTCACAGTTTCTGAATGCCAGGCCACTTTTTAAAATTCCGCCTCTTGCGCATTCAAGTACAGCGAAATCTACTGTTGGGTCTTTCAGTACAAAGTTTGATGATACCGGTCCGGTACAATCACCTTTCATCATCATTTGATTTTGAATATAAACGCCATCACTAGTAGTGTATCCCACTTTGTAACCTGCAGTTTTTGCAATATGAGCAGTAATTCTTGTTGTTGTTGTTTTACCATTTGTTCCGGTAACAGCAATTATTGGAATGGTTCCCACGCTTCCTTTAGGGAAAAGCATATCAACTACAGGTTCGGCTACATTTCGGGGTAATCCTATAGAAGGTTCGATATGCATTCTAAATCCGGGTGCAGCATTTACTTCTAAAATACAACCTCCATTTTCAATTACCGGACTGCGAAGATCTGTAGCCATGATATCAATTCCGCAAATGTCGAGACCTATAATTTTAGCGATGCGTTCGCACATAATGATATTAGCCGGATGTACTTCGTCGGTAACATCAGTGCTTGTTCCACCTGTAGAAAGATTGGCTGTAGGTTTTAACAATACTAATTCATTTTTTGCAGGAATGGTTTCTAAGGTATATCCTTTTTCATCCAGCATTTTCTGTGTGAACTGATCAATTGTAATTTGAGTCAATACTTTCTCATGACCATAACCTCGTCGAGGATCTTTGTTTACTTCATCAAGAAGATATTGAATATTGTTTTTTCCGTCGCCAATAACCGATGCGGGTGTACGAAGTGCCGCACAAATAAATTTATAGTTAATTACTAGTATTCTGAAATCAAAACCGGTAATGTATTTTTCCACTATTACAGATCTGCTGAATAATTTGGCAGCAGCAAATGCAACTTTAGCTTGTTCCCAATCAGTTATATTTGTTGTGTTACCTTTTCCATGATTACCATCAATTGGTTTAATAACTAACGGATAACCAATTCGATTAACAGTTTCCAAAAGTCCTTCTTCTGTTCTAACAACATCTCCCTTTGGTACTGGTATTTCTGCAGCACCAAGAAGTAGTTTTGTTTCTTCTTTATTACAGGCAATATCAACTGCAATGTTACTGGTGGTGCTGGCGATAGTAGCTCTAATTCTTTTTTGATGAACACCATAACCAAGCTGTACCAAAGATTGTTTATTCAATCGGATGTATGGGATGCCTCTTTTTGCAGCTTCATCTACAATACAACCGGTACTTGGGCCCAACCGGGTATCTTCTCTGATTTCTCTCAATTTCATGATATCAGCTGATAAATCATATGCTGTTCCATCGATCAGTGCCTGAGCCAATTTAACAGAAGCTTTTGCGGCATATACACCTGCATCTTCCTCAATATAACTGAAACATACAAAGTATACTCCTTCCGATCCGGCTCCTCTTGTTCTACCAAAGCCTGTTTCCATGTTTGCGAGTGTCTGCATTTCCAATGCGATATGTTCGATCACATGGCCCATCCAGGTACCTTCTTTTACCCGTTCAAAAAAACCACCTCTTGTGCCAACGCTGCAACGGTGTTCAATCATAGATGGAAACATTTGTTCGAGCCGCTCATAGAAACCATCAATTTTATTGGTGGGAAGCTGTTCCAGTTCTTCTAAATCAAGTTTCATCTGAATCAGCTTAACCCTGCGAACGCTCCAATAATTTGGGCCCCTCAATACTTTTATTTCTACTATTTTCATAAATGCGATATTTCTTGTTTGGGAATTTAATGTAATCAGCGGGCTATGTAAATACAGGCAAAGATACTTATTCTATTATGTTGATTTTTTTTTAGCAGAAATAATTAAAAATACATTTGATTAACATTGCTGTATAAGTTTTGGAGCAGAATAAAAACTTAATTCCCTTACTTTTGCCATCATCATAAATTTGATTAGATGCAAATTCCTAAAGGAAAACTATTGGCAATCGGCGGAGCAGAAGATAAAGGTACCAATCTCGAAACCGGAGAAATTCATCGCAACAATCTGAATTTTTTTGAGTTGGGAATATTAAGACGTTTTGTGCAGGAAGTTGGAGGCCCGTTAAAAAGGATTGAAGTCATTACCACAGCAAGTATGATTCCTATTGAAGTAGGCGATAATTATTTTGATGCTTTTGGAAAAATTGGCTGCAATAATATTGGCCTCATGCATATCCGAAATCGTGTGGATGCTATAAATGAAGATTATTTGGAGAGGATAAAAAATTGTGATGGAGTAATGTTCAGTGGTGGAAATCAAATGAGGCTGACCAGTACTTTTGGAGGTACACCTTTATTGGCAATGTTGCTGCAAAGATATCATCTCGAAGAAGGATTTATTGTTGCAGGTACATCAGCCGGTGCTATGGCTATGAGCAACACAATGATTTATGAAGGTAATGCAGCAAAAGCACATTTAAAAGGCGAAGTAAAAATTACTACAGGACTTGGATTTATGGACGATGTTATTTTTGATTCTCATTTTGAGAAACGCGGACGATTCAGTCGTCTGGCACAGGCTATAGCTACTAATCCATCCTGCATTGGCATTGGTTTGGGTGAGGATACTGGAATGCTCATTTCCGAAGGAAACAAAATGGAAGCCATAGGTAGTGGTTTGGTGATGATTGTTGATGGACACGATATTCAGCACAGTAACATTGCAGATATTCCCGACGGCAATCCAATCAGTATCGAAAATTTAAAAGTACATTTCTGTGAAAATGGAAATGGTTACATACTCAGCCAGCGTTTATTCCTTCCCGAAACCAACGAAGGATCGGTGATAAAAAAACAGACTCATGTTGATTAATGACTGATAAACAGCATGCTATTTCATTCAGTCTTTATATTGTATCCGCACTATATCCATATATAGCAGGATTTTTACCGCCCATTGGTCTAACATAGGTTGACAATTGTCCTCTGTGATGAATAATATCAAAGAAAAAGAACCACATCATATTAACTCTTGGCATTGTTGCAAAAGGCTTTCCTTCTATAGTGAGCTCAACGGGTTCGTTATCCCATGCCTCATCAGTAAGGTTCTCTAAAGACGTGGTCAATGCTTTCCATAGATGAGTCAATTTTTCACTGGCATCTGCAGTTCCTAAAAAATCAAAAGTCATTGTTTCATCACAATTAGTATTTTCTGCAATCACTTTCATATCTATGATGTGGGCCAGAATGTGTTCCATCAATTGTTTTGCAGATCTGTTTACCGGGTGTGGACTGTAATCGAGTTTGTCGTTTGGCAAACATTGAAATAATTGCAAAGTGCCATTTCGCTCATTACTTAAGCAGGCTTTGAAGAAATTGAGATTGGACATAGTCTTTTGGTTTTTTGCTGGTTTATTAAGGAATTCAATAATTGAATGAAATTGAAGTTAAGTTTTTTTAACTAAAATGGGTACACTGAAATGAAATTGTTGAATTTTGTTTTTAATGAATTACATTTAAAAGAGAACGTTAATATTCTTTTAATTTGACTCGTTATTTAGTTTACAGACTGCTACAAGCTTACTTTTGACAACAAATTAATGATTTAGTTTTTAAGTAATAAAAAGCACATTCAAATAGTCAATGAACAATCAGATTTTTCAGACGAAAAACAAGTGGAGATGGTATGCTTTTAAATGGTCGGGGAGATTAGTTATTATTATTATTTTTATATTGTTTTTCATCGTTTTATCTACATTGATTAAAGGTATTAAACCTCAATTGCCTCTGCTCATCGGAGATAAAGATTCCATGCATTTTATTAAAAAATTAAATTCTCCCTTAGATTTAAAGAAAAGTGACCTTAGGAAATACAAAGGCTTTGAAGCGTTTTTAAAAATGAAGGAAGCAAATGAAAAAAATGCTATTAAAAAAGACATTGTAAATGGCGGACAAATTAGGGCGGCGTTTTATGTAGACTGGGACCCTCAATCCTTTTTTTCTCTCGAAAAAAATATTGATAAGCTCAACATGGTTATGCCCGAATGGTTTTTCATTGATCCGGCAACAGATACTATTTACACCAAAATAGATACTACAGCTTTGTTGCTGATGCGAAAAAAAGGGATTAAGATTTTGCCAATATTAAACAATACCAATTCGAAAAAAGGTGTAGGAGAGTTCGATGGAAAAATTTTAAATCAAATTATTCATCACCCCGAAAAAAGAGAACGGTTAATCAGCGAACTCATTAAAATATTAACTCAAAACAAACTTCAGGGTGTAAATATTGATTTCGAAGATTTTATTGAAAAAACAGATGAGCCTATTATTGATTTGCAAAAAGAATTGTACAACAGACTTCATGAAAAAGGCTTGTTGGTTACCCAGGACATTACTCCCGATGATGACGATTTTAATTTAAAAAAATTAGCTCAATATAACGATTACCTGTTTTTGATGGCTTATGATGAGCATTTTGGAA
>CANFGZ010000098.1 GCA_947446585.1 Chitinophagaceae bacterium
AGAAAGGAATCCATGCACTAGCAATTTATTCGGGCATGACTTTTTTTGAAGTAAAAAAAACTTTACAGGACGCTGCTTTTGGTGATTATAAATTTCTTTATGTATCTCCGGAAAGAATCGAAACGAAATTATTTTCAGAATTTTTGCCAGCATTAAGTCCTTGTTTGATTGCCATTGATGAAGCTCATTGTATATCACAATGGGGATATGATTTCAGACCTTCCTATTTAAAAATTGCCAAACTGCGTGAAGAATTACCCGGGGTTCCGGTGATTGCATTAACCGCATCAGCGACATTGGAAGTTCAAAATGATATTTGTGAACGAATGATGTTTGGAAAAAATCACGAAAGATTTCAACAGTCTTTTGCCAGGCCTAATTTATCATACACGGTTATTGAACCCTCGTCCAAACAAACCAAATTAGTTGAAATTTTAAGTAAAATAACAGGAAGTAGTATTGTGTATTGTAAAAGTCGAAAACAAACACAACAGATTGCTGAATTGTTACAACAGCATAAGATTAGTGCCGATTTTTATCATGCCGGATTATCCAATGCCGAAAGATCTCAGAAGCAAAACAATTGGATTAACCATAAAATAAACACCATTGTTTGTACAAATGCTTTTGGAATGGGCATCGATAAGCCTGATGTAAGAGTTGTAGTACACCATAACATTCCAGAGAGCCTAGAAAATTATTATCAGGAGGCGGGCCGCGCAGGAAGAGATGGAAAATCATCTCATGCTGTTTTACTTTTTGATAAAAAAGAAACCAATGAACTGAGAGAAATTAATATCCTGAGATATCCTGAACCTGATGTTTTAAAAAAACTATACGCAGATCTGATGAATCATCTTAAAGTTCCTGCAGGTATTGGCGAAGGACAATCATTTGATTTTGATTTGCCTTTGTTTTCAGAAACTTTTAAATGGAATATTTTACAAGCTACTTATGGTTTACAGGCGCTTTCACAGGAAGGATTATTTTTTATAGCAGAAAATTCTTTTCGTCCCTCTCAATTGGTATTCACGGTAACAAAAGAGCAACTTTTTGATTTCGAAAAAAACCAACCCTCGCTTGAGCCCTTAATAAAAGGATTATTGCGCAGCTATGAAGGTATTTTTGATTATTCTACATTCATACACGAAACCTTACTGGCTAAATTTACTTCCACACCAATTGGTATCATCAGAAAAAACCTGCAATTATTACATCAGTATCAAATTGCTAAATATACTCCCGCAACAGAAAAGCCACAGATTGTTTTACTGATGAACAGGATGTACAAAGATGATTTCAAATTTAATATGAAAAATTTGCAGGAACGTAAAAAAAAGCATCTTCAGCGAATTGAAGCTATGATCAATTTTTCGAACAATACAACGAATTGCAGAAGCATAATCATTGCAAATTATTTTAACGACTATACTTCTGTTCCTTGTGGAAATTGTGACAATTGCCTGAAATTGAAAAAGACTTTTTTGAATGATACGATTTTTGAAAAAATCAACATCAGAATAAACCAGGAATTAAGCAAAAAACCAATGCCTTATTTTGAACTGGCAATCATGTTAAGTGAATTT
Organism: Chitinophagaceae bacterium; assembly: GCA_947446585.1. Taxonomy (GTDB): domain Bacteria; phylum Bacteroidota; class Bacteroidia; order Chitinophagales; family Chitinophagaceae; genus Ferruginibacter. The sequence goes on from CANFGZ010000098.1 coordinate 1,587, forward strand.
GAAAAAGAACATATACAGGAAGCCATACAATTTTTGCAATCCGAAAAAATAATATCGAGTGATAAATTCGGTAATCTGAGCCTGAGTTCATTTTATAAAAAAGAAGATTTCGGCAGGTCTTAAAAATAAAAAAGGGACCAAGATAAAAATCTAGTCCCGCTTTAAAATCCAATATCCTATGAAAAACCGAAACGAAGATAAAGCACAATACAATTGTAAACAACTTTTTAGTCAATTATTTCTTGATTTCCTTAACAAAAAAAATGCTGACAAAACTTTTTTTTCATAACTCATTAATAAACAGTGCTAAAAAAATAATAGCCGAATAATCATATTCTATTTTAATGGTAATATGAGTTGGATTATTTTTTCAACCGCAACGGCATATTTCTGTAATTACTCAATTGCATTTTATACCAATTGTAATAATGATTATTAACTTTATAAAGTTGAAATACGTAAGGATAAGCAGTTGTCAATTTTTTAACATGCTGATAATTAAAGAAAAAATAAAGAAGTCTATAAAGGTAAATATTCACTCATGAAAAACACCTTGTTTTTAATTTCATTAATTTTTTTATTCGCTATAGTGGGGATGTCTTTTATAAAAGATGAACATCACAATTACAATAAAATACATCTTGGAAAACTGTTGTTTAATGAAAAAATACTCTCGGCAGATTCAACGGTAAGTTGTGCAAGTTGTCACCAACCAGAAAATGCATTTTCCGACACCCTGGCTTTTAGCCAAGGGATCCATGGAAAATTTACTTCAAGAAATACCCCTTCTGTTTTGAACATGAAAAATCGTCCTTATTATTTCTGGGATGGAAGAGCTGTAACACTTAATGAACAAGCGCTGATGCCCATTCAAAATCCTGATGAAATGGGATTGTCTATTAAAGAAGCTATAAAAAGATTGAAAGCCTCTACTTTTTACAATCATTATTTCCAAATGGTTTTCAAGGAAGATCCCAATACCGAAAATCTGGCAGATGCATTTGCTGCTTATGAAAAAACTTTAGAAACAGCAGACAGTAAACTGGATAAATGGGGCGACAATAAAGCAAAACTTTCTGCAACAGAAGAAAACGGGCGACAAATTTTTATTGGAGAAAAAGCCAAATGTTTCAATTGTCATTTGTTTGAAGATTTTACCAATGACGAATTTAAAAACATCGGTTTATTCAATGGAAAAGAATTGAATGACAGCGGAAGATATTTAATAACAAAAGACAAATCAGATTTAGGAAAATTCAAGACTCCTGGATTGCGAAACATTGCTGTTACTGCACCTTATATGCACAATGGCATGTTTGCTACATTAGAAGAAGTGGTAGATTACTACAATGATACCCAAAAGAAAATACCCAATTCCATAAACACAGATACTTCTTTAAATAAACCACTTGGATTAACGGATAAGGAAAAAAAAGAACTGGTTGCTTTTCTAAAAACACTTACCGATAAAAAATTTGAAAAGAATCAGTCAAATAAATAATGATTACCCGTTTTTTCTTTATGATTTTACATTACCTTGTTGCATTGAAAATAAAAATCACAATTTACCTTTAACAAAATATTAGTCAGAATTTTATTGAATTAGAAAATGATTGATATAATTTGGACTTAACTAAAACTAATTATCATGGAAGCAGCAAAATCAAAAATTTTACTTTGCGAAGATGACACTAATCTTGGCATGGTGTTGAAAAATTATCTCGAATTAAATGATTATGATGTAACCCTAGAAAGAGACGGACGTTTAGGTTTGGCTGCTTTTCAAAGAGAAAAATATGATATCTGTTTGCTGGATGTAATGATGCCAAATATGGATGGATTTACAGCAGCTGAAGAAATCAGAGATATCAACCCCGATGTTCCTTTATTTTTTCTGAGTGCAAAAACTATGAAAGAAGATATAATTCAAGGGTACAAATTAGGTGCTGATGATTATATTACAAAGCCATTCGATAGCGAAGTTTTATTACATAAAATAAAAGCGATCATCAAAAGAAATGAAGAGATTCATAAAGAAGAAGTTAATGCAGAGTACGATTTAGGAAAATATCATTTTAATCCCCGCCTTCGTGAATTAATTGTTGACGGAAAAACACAAACGCTTTCTCCCAAAGAAAATGAGTTATTGAAAATGCTGGCAGATTACAAAAATGATTTATTGCCCAGAGAAGCAGCCTTGAAAAAAATATGGGGAAGTGATACATACTTTAACGGCCGAAGCATGGACGTGTATATTGCTAAATTGCGTAAATACTTAAAAGAAGACGAAAAACTTGAAATCGTAAATATCCACGGAAATGGTTTCAGGTTAGTTGTAACAGAATAAAGATTCTTATCCCCCAAATAAATCATGTTGAGTGCCGCCTTTGTGCGGCACTTTTCCTAAATGTCTGTAAGCTTTTTCAGTAGCTTCTCTGCCGCGTGGAGTTCTCATGATGAAACCTTCCTGAATTAAAAATGGCTCATATACTTCTTCTAGCGTTCCTGTTTCTTCACCTACGGCGGTAGCGATTGTAGTAATACCAACTGGGCCTCCCTTGAATTTATCTATTATGGTGCTAAGTATGCGATTGTCCATTTCGTCTAGTCCATGCTGGTCTACATTCAATGCTTTTAAGGAATGAAGTGTTATTTCCATATCAATTATACCGGTACCCAATACCTGAGCAAAATCTCTTACTCTTCTCAGCAATCCATTGGCAATACGTGGAGTACCTCTGCTTCTTCTGGCAATTTCTGCAGCAGCATCGCTGGTGATTTTTGTATTGAGAATACCTGAACTGCGAAGTAAAATATTTTTTAGTGTTACGGCATCGTAATATTCAAGACGTGATTTGATCCCAAAGCGTGATAATAGCGGAGCCGTTAATAATCCGCTTCGTGTTGTTGCTCCAATTAATGTAAAGGGATTTAAAGTAAGTTGAACACTTCTGGCGTTAGGACCGCTGTCAATCATGATGTCAATTCTGAAATCTTCCATTGCCGCGTAAAGATATTCTTCAACAACAGTGCTTAATCGATGAATCTCGTCAATAAACAACACATCATTAGGTTCCAGATTAGTTAGCAATCCGGCAAGATCACCTGGTTTTTCTATTACAGGACCCGAGGTTTCCTTGATACTTACTCCCATTTCATTGGCTACAATTCTGGAAAGTGTTGTTTTTCCTAATCCTGGAGGACCATGAAATAAAATATGATCTAATGCTTCCCCTCTAAGTTTGGAAGCTTTTATAAAAACAGAAATATTATCTATGATTTGTGCCTGACCACTAAATTCGCTGATGTAGCCTGGTCGGATATTGTTTTCGAATTCCTTATCAGGAGACTGCAAAAACTCTTTATCTGTATTTAAATTGGGATTGGACATAGCCGTTTTGTAAAACTAATCAATTATGAGTAGAAAAATAAACTGTTTCGTGATCAGTTTTTATGCCGACGAATTGAAAATAAAAAATTATACTTTACTCAAAGACACACTATGAATGGCAGCAGAAATTTCTTTTATTAAAGTTGGATCTTTTTCAATTGCATTGCCAACCACAATTATATCAGCACCGGCTTTACAATTGAGATAAGCTTTTTCGGGATCAGTAATACCGCCACCTACAATCAACGGAATGGAAATGCAACCAGAAACTTTTTGAATCATCATTTCTGAAATTGCACGTCTTGCACCACTTCCGGCATCCATGTAAATCAATTTCATTCCAAGCATTTCCCCGGCCATTGCAGTACAAATGGCAATTTCTGATTTGTCGGAAGGCAATGGATTAGCATTACTAATATAAGAAACGGTAGTTGGTGCGCCTCCATCGATAACCATATAACCCGTAGACATTATTTCTAGTCCACTTGATTTGACCGCAGGCGCCGACACGACATGCTGTCCAATCAGCAATTCAGGATTTCTTCCACTGATAAGTGAAAGATATAAAAGTGCATCAGCATTTTTTGTGATTTGAGAAGGACTTCCCGGGAAAAGAATAACAGGAATGTCAAGGTTGCTTTTTATTTTTTTTACACAGGCATCTAAATAATCAGAAACAACCAAACTTCCACCTACAAAAAAATAATCTACTTTAGATTCACTCGCAAGTTGAATCAGTTCATCAAGTTTATGGTCATCAACTTTATCTGGGTCCACAAGTACAACAAATGATTTTTGCTGTTTTTGTTTACGTTGCACCAATGACTGATAAATTCCTTTGTTCATTTGTTCAAAACTGATTATTGCAAAAATGTGCTTTTTTTTGGTCTAAAAGAAATATTAACTGCATGTAATTTAATAAAAACGGAAGATTTGATAAGTTGGGAGTAATTTTGGAGAAAATAATTTGGGGTTTGTGTTTTGAGTTTTTGGCTTAATGTTCAATTAGTTTCGGAAGTTTTAAATAAAACGCAATCATCATCCCTCTTTTGGGGAACTAAAGGCGAATAAATGACAAATCTATCCATCGAAATAAAATTCAAAACAGCCCGAAGTGGTGGCAAAGGAGGCCAAAATGTAAACAAGGTAGAAACCATGGTGGAAGGCTACTGGCATGTTGAAGCCTCCCATTTAATTTCAGAAGAAGAAAAGAAAAGAATTCTGGTTAAATTGAAAAACAAAATCAATAAAGATGGATTTCTTCTCGTAAAAAGTCAACTGGAAAGAACGCAATTGGCCAACAAGGAAGATGTAGTCAAAAAAATGAATCTGTTGATTAATAAAGCAATGATTGCTCCTAAAAAAAGAAAAGCCACAAAGCCAACTAAAGCATCCAAAGAAAAGAGAATAGAAGAAAAAAAATTGTCATCAGTAAAAAAAGAGAACAGAAAAAAAATTAAACAAGACCATAATTAAAAGGTGAAAAAAATATTTGTCATATTGTTTCTGATGAGCGTTGTCTCCATAAATGCAGTTGTTATTGAAAAAAAACCGACTCCGTTAAAATTCGAAATTCCTAAAGGCTGGCCCAAACCTCCTACCAATATTTTTGCAAAAAACAAATTGACAGAGCAGGGATTTCAATTGGGCAGAAAATTATTTTATGATGGAAAACTCAGTAAAGACGGCGAAGTAAGTTGCGCCAGTTGTCATCAGCAATTTGCTGCATTTGCTAATTACGATCATGATTTAAGCCATGGTGTAAATAATTCGTTAAGTATAAGAAATGCGCCTGCATTAATTAATGTTGCATGGATGCAACAAATGCATTGGGATGGGGCAATTAGTCATATTGAGGTACAACCACTGGCACCCATAACCGCAGCCAATGAAATGGGAGAAAATCTTGATAGTGTGCTTTTGAAATTAAGAAACGATACGGCATATTTACGGATGTTTAAAGAAGCTTTTGGAGATCCAGAAATTACCAGTCAGCGAATGTTAAAAGCAATTGCTCAATTTGTTGGCAGTCTTGTTTCTTCCAACAGTAAATATGATAGAGTAATGAGAGGTGAAGCAGCATTTACTGATTATGAATTAAGAGGATACCTTACTTTTAAATCCAATTGCGCTTCCTGCCATAAAGAGCCTTTGTTTACGGATAACAGTTTTCGCAACAATGGACAAAAACAAAATCGACATAATGATATCGGCCGAAAAAATATCACGAACCGAAGTGAAGATTCGCTGAAATTCAAAGTGCCAACATTAAGAAACATTCAGCTCACTTTTCCTTATATGCATGATGGGCATATTTATTCATTATTTCAGGTAATTGATCATTACACTAAAAACATTGATACTACTCAGACTTTTTTAGATCCTGGACTAAAAAAGAAAATTTCTATTTCCTCGAAAGAAAAAACAGAATTAGTTTACTTTTTATATACTTTAACCGACAGTAGTTTTTTAAGCAATCCGCGGTTTTCTTCCGATCATAAAATCATTATCAAAAATCCACATCATAATTATAATAAGTAGAGAAGTGAATAAGCAAAAAAATGTAATTAAATTACACCCAAACATTTCAATTTGAGCGGAATAAAAAAATTAGCGGGTCAGACTTTATGGTATGGAATTCCAACTATTGCCTATCGTTTTTTAGGATATCTGATGAATATGACCCTGCCGTTTTTCATTGACATGCCTGAAGAGACGGCAGATCTGGTGCAGGTTTATGCCATGATTCCATTTCTAAATGCTATTTATGCCTACGGCTTAGAAACCGCTTATTTCAAATTTTCACAAACTCACGACAGGGATAAATTATACAGCACGCTTTCCATTTCACTTTTTTCTTCCACGATTTTCTTCAGTGCTATCATGTGGATGTTACGAGGAAAAATTACAGCATTGGCAAGTCTTGAACACCATCCTGAATATGTTTTATGGATGATTGGCATTTTAGCCATTGATAATCTCAACACTTTACCTTTTGCAAAACTTCGTCAGGAAAACAGACCAAGAATGTATGCATTTGCAAGAGTTGCGGCCATCTTCACCAATATTGCTGTAGTGATTTTTTTCATTGGCATTGTACCTAATATTTTGAAAAAAAATCCGGATAGTTTCATAGCTAATTTTTATTGGCCTGCTTTGGGTATCGGATATTATTTGGTAGGAAATATTATTGAAAATATTGTCACGCTAATTATTCTCAATAAAGAGCT
>CANFGZ010000099.1 GCA_947446585.1 Chitinophagaceae bacterium
AAATTGGCAAACATTAGGTACTCTTATGAGATCCCGTTCAATTCAAAAAAGTTTACAGCATATACTGCTAAACGCAGCGAAATAGCACTTATCCTAACTTACAAGCGTTACACAAGTCCGGGAACAAGATTCTATAAGAAATTAAACTTCTGGTAATCATCAGAGTAAAAATATTAAGTCACTTATAAATCAATTTGACCAAACGACTGAGTCATTTAATTAAGATTAAAGTAAAAAAACAAAAGAAATACAAATGAAAAAAATATTGATCCTAGCATTTGTGTCAATCAGTTCTTTAAGCGGATTTGCTCAACCTGTATTTGAAAATCTTGGAGCGAAAGTAAATTCTATTTATTCCGAAATAAGGCCAACAATTTCAGCTGACGGCAAGTATCTGTATTTTGTTGTGGAAGGCAATCCCAAAAATACTGCTTATAAATCGGATAAACTGGCACAGGATATCTGGTATTCTGAATTGGATGAATCCGGAAACTGGGGCCAGGCCATACAATCACCTGCACCAATAAACTCAAACAAAGACAACGCTATTTTTTGGGTATCTCCTGATGGAAACAGGATATTAATAAGAGGATCTTTTGACAATGGTAAATACGTTGGAAGAGGCTTCTCTTTAAGTAATAAAGTTGAAGGCGGATGGTCAAATCCGGAAAGATTAAAGATCTCTGGTATCAATCAAATGGCTATTGATAAATACACAGGCGCATCAATGGCCAATGATGGAAAAACATTATTCCTTTATTTTTCGCAAGAGAAAAACAGTTTCTTGAATGATATCTATGTAAGTACTTTAAATCCTGAAACAGAAGTATGGTCAAAGCCAACCAAACTCGGAAATGATATCAATATGGATGATTATGACGAAATCAGCCCTTTTCTTTCATCTGATATGACTACTTTGTATTTTTCGAGTAACCGTCCCGGTGGTAAAGGTGATTACGATATCTGGGTAACTAAAAGACTTGATGATACCTGGACTAATTGGAGCGTACCTGTAAATATGGGCGACTCAATAAATACAAAAGGCTGGGATGCTTATTTATCTGTTGACGCTAAAGGAGAATACGCTTATTTATCAACCTCTTCGAAAACACTTGGCGGTACTGATTTGGTTAGAACTAAACTCAGTGAATCACAAAGACCTAAAAATGCTGTTTTGATTTATGGAAAAGTTTACAATGCTATCACTAAAGAACCAATGGATGCAAAATTGTTTTATGATTTAATTCCAGGCGAAACAAGTGAAGGAAATGCAATTTCAAATCCCGATGGTAATTACAAAGTAACTTTGCCTTATGGAAAAAAATACAGCATCAGAGCATCTGCCGATAAATATTTCTCATTAATAGATACTTTGGATTTTACAGAATATGGCATTTACAAAGAAATTCACAGAGACTTATATTTAAATCCTGTGGTTACTGATGGTAAAGTTATTCTGGACTCAAACGGCAATGTTGTAAGAACTGAAATAGACGGATTGGGTGGATTAGACGGTTCAGACAGTTTAGGTAATAATTCACTTAATAATCTTGCAGAAGGACAAATATTATCAACCAACAATATTTTATTTGATTTCGCGAAGTCTATTTTACGTGCAGAAGCATTTACTGAACTTGATAAAGTAGCAAGAATGATGAAGGCTAATCCTAACATGAAAATTGAACTTTCTGCTCATACAGATGCTATAGGCGGTTACAGTGAGAACCTTAAACTATCTGATGACAGAGCCAATTCTTCAAAACAATATTTGATTTCAAAAGGTATCAATGCTGATAGAATCATTTCTAAAGGTTATGGTGAAACAACACCTGTGGCTTCCAATCAAACCGACGGAGGTCGTCAGCTGAACAGAAGAGTAGAGTTCAGAATCTTAAAAAAGTAGTATAAAAAATTAATTTATCTAAACCGGCATCATTAAAATTGATTGCCGGTTTTTTTATTTTCCTGCAGGTAATTCAAATACAAATGTTGTTCCTACATCTATTTTGCTTCTTACGTGGATGCTTTGATGATGTGCTTCAATGATATGTTTGCAAATGGCCAATCCTAAACCACTACCACCAATTTTTCTGCTTCTGGCATGGTCAGTTCTATAAAAACGTTCAAAGATTCTTAAACGGTGCTCTTCTGCAATACCTGAACCATCATCACTTATTTCTATCAAAATATTATTGCCTTCTACTTTGTAAAATCCAGCCAAAACTGTTCCGTTGTTCTTGCCGTATTTTATAGCATTATCTACAAGGTTCACTAAAACTTGTCTGATTTTTACTTTATCAGCAAAAACGATAAGAGGTAATTCACAACCTTTTTTAATTGAACAATTAATCTCTTTCTGACCGGCTTTTAATAACAAAGATTCAAATACTTCTTTAATAAGATCTTGAATGATAAAATTTTGAAAATAAAGCTGCAATTCTCCACTCTCTAATTTAGAAATTTCATCAAGATCATCAACAAGATTAACGAGTCTCTCAATATTTCGGGATGTGTTTATCAAAAACTTAGTGTTGACTTCTGGATTTGATAAAGCTCCGTTTAAAAGCGTTTCTACATAACCCTGAATAGAAAAAATAGGCGTCTTCAGTTCATGACTTAAATTTTGTAAAAATTCTTTTCTGAAGATTTCATTCTGTTGTAAAATTTCGATTTCCTTTTTACGTTGTTCAGCCCAGTTTTCTACATCCTGTCTAACGGTTTCAATATTTTTTTCAGGCAAAATATTTTTATAATAAAACTCTTCTTTTTTGGACGCTTTTGTTTGTGAAATTAATTTGTAAATAAGTTTTATCTGTTTTTGAATAAATGTTCTTAGAATGAAAGAGATTAAACTATAACTGCTTACAAATAAAATGATAAATGCCAGAACAATAATCTTCCAATTGATTACCAAAATAAATAATAAAAGAGAGAAAGGTAAAGACAGAATCAGTGCACCAGATAAAGCCAGCTGATTAGGAGAAAGGTTGTTTTTTGAGATCATTTCTATTTGGGATAATAATCCACCAAAGTTAATCTATCGACTATAAAAAATGAAAGCAATATCAGGATTCAAATTTATATCCAACTCCCTTTACTGTTTTTATACAATCCAGATTAAGCTTTTGTCTGATTTTTCTGATATGCACATCTATTGTACGGTCGCCTACAATTACTTCGGTGCCCCATATTTGACTCAAAATCTCATTTCTTAAAAAAACTTTTCCGGGTTTGGAAGCAAGTAAAGAAAGCAATTCAAATTCTTTGCGAGCAAGTGTAATTTCTTCGTTTTTGTGTACAACACTATATTTTTCTCTGTTAATTTTCAAGTCTCCTAAATTCAAATTGCCATCATCTTCTTTAACTTGTCTTCTAAATAAAGCATTTACTTTACTGATAAGTACTTTAGGACGTATCGGTTTTGTGAGATAATCATCAGCACCCGATTCTAATCCTTTTACTTCAGTAGAATCATCGCTCATAGCCGTAAGAAAAATGATCAACGTATTATTAAATGCAGGTAACATCCTCAGGTAATGACAAACTTCGATGCCGTTTTTTCCGGGCATCATTATATCCAAAATGATAAGATCCGGAATCGTTGCTTTTGCTTTCTCTATGGCCTGAACACCGTTTTTTGCAGTTGAAACTTCATATCCTTCGGCCTCAAGATTAAACTGAAGTATTTCTAAGATATCCGGTTCATCATCTGCGATCAATATCTTTTTTGAGTTGCTCATAATTGAAGTTTAGCAAAAGTAATGTTTCAGTATCACCTCCGATTACCAAGTGTTAAGTTATTGTATTATTAAATTGTTAAGACAAATTTGTGTGAAATCCATATTTTAGATATATTTTTAAATCCGGGTTAAATCACAGGCTTAAATTGCATCATCTTTGCAAGTCATTCTATATGAAATTTTATATTGCTTTCTTTTTAATGCTTCTTTTGTCCGCCTCTTCTAAGGCCTTGACGGATACGGTAATGGTGCCCGTGTATCGACAATATTTCCATGACAAAGTTAATAATGAACAAAAATTGTGCGACAGGGCAGATGGCAAGCTCGACAATATGATGCGCGTGGGCAGCAACGAAGAAGTTAATTTAAGAGTTACTGATGTGCTGTTCAGAAAAATTGATGAGCTTCAGGACTGGGTGGAAAGCAATAAAAATATCAGCAGAAATAATGATAAAATTAGGTTTTTAGGATACATCGAAAATGAACTGCGATTGTTCAGACTGGCATGGAGAAAAAAAGAAATTAGCCCCAGTGAATTTCCCGCATTAATTGAAAATTTTACTGCAATTTTAAAAGCTCAAGAAAACGAGTCCAGTATAGTACCTTTTATCACAGACATGCCCTTGAGTATTGCAAAAATAAACACGTCTGTTTTTGCTGATAACATCGGCTATAAAGACGCACAGAAAATAGTATATTTCAAATATTGTCATCTTCATCCCGATATTATTCTTACCACTATCAGGCCTTTCATTAATGAACCCTTTGCTGATAGTTTGATTGGCATTGCTTGCACCTATAACCCTGCGCAATTATACACCTATGCGCAATCTGTTAATACACCGGAAGGGAAGTTGATACACAAAAGTAATAATGAGCTGGTAAAAATTGTGGCTAAATTAAGTCAGACGCCAAACGCATTGATGTATTTTCCTTTTCTTGATGATATCCGCTCAGGAAAAAAATCTGTTGAATTTATTCAAAAACTAGTTGGAGATGGCGAAAATGGTTATGACAGTGTTGGTTATTATAAACTACTTGTGAAAACCGAAACTGAATATTTCAAGAGAATGACATCTCCTGCAAAAGACACGCCAATCGCCATGTTTGGAGCAAATGGGTTAAGAGAAGTTTTAAAAGACAGAGCTATTCGTCATTTTATTACGCCAATTAATAATCTTCATAACGAAAACAATCTCAACATCAGAATGAAAGCTATTGATTCGCTTTCGCCCGTTGAAATTTATTACATGATTGTTATGGGAGAAAATGATATTTATACTTCCAGTTATAAGCACAGTTTTAATAGAATGTTGCAAAGAATGGGAGCTAAACCAAGATGTGATTCTTTGTTATTGACGGTAAAGTTTGATTTTTTTAAGAAGTTTATAAAAATGACAGCCAATTATAACCGGCTGGATACTTTCCTGAAAAACATGCCGGCACAAAGTTCAGAAACATTAATGAAAGCTTTTGTTGCCAATCTCGATAAATCGGGTAGTTTGGAAGATGCTACCGATGTTGCCGATTCTTACAGCAGTATTAATAATCCTAAACTCAGAAATTCAATCTTAGAATATGTGGATGAAAATGAGTCGGAGAATATTAATGATAATAATGAAAGGGGTGCGATTATTTACAATTTGCTGAAAAATATTTTCCTTTCTTCAGACAGCACCAATCATATTGATCTCACCGAAATTGCCAACATTCCATCAATCTATGAAATTGATAAAAGTGAATTACAGGACGACAGTGGCAGAATTATTCAGCAAGTATTTTTTTACGGAGACAATGATGGAAAATTATATTTCACTCCTTTTTTAAATTCTTTTTCATCAAAGGAATGGAAAATAACCAAAAAACCAGAATGGGTAGAAATAAAATCACTTAAAGGAAACATCTGGATTTTTGCCAATCTGCCCTTAGACTATGATGCCAATCTTGATGACAGCGCTCAAGTTCACTTGAATACTTATCTTGAAGAAAACGAACTTTATCCAAACATTGTAGTACACAGGGGCCACAGTTACTGGTTACCCGGAACCATCAGCAGGATGCCCTTGAATGCAAAAATTGTATTGCTGGGATCTTGTGGCGGGTATAAAAACCTCAATAAGATATTGGAGATTGCACCGGATGCTCATATTATTTCTACAAAGGAAATTGGAGCAGGTGATATTAATAAACCCATCTTAACTTACCTGAATCAAATTTTGATTAACAACAATAAAATTGTATGGAAAGATATGTGGCAAAGTCTTTCTAATCTTTTTGCCCAAGACAAAAACAAAACAGTAAAGGAAAGCTGGGAAAGCTATATACCTCCTTACAAAAATCTTGGTGCTATTTTTATTAAGGCGTATAATAAAAGAACAGACTCGATGTAAGGCTTTGTCAACTCTCAACACAAAATGGAAAGCACTCCTAAGAAAAAAAATACCTTTAATGTACCCTTACTCAGCAGAGTATTTTCCTTTACCAAACCTTACCGATCCAAGGTAATACGCTCTGTGGTATTATCAATTTTTCTAGCCGGAATCGCTCCCTTGCGTCCATTGCTGATTAAAATGACCATTAATAATGGAATAAACGACAACAGTGCGGCTCTTTTTTTTAAAGGGCCCGGTGGTTTTATTATTGAGATTACGATCATTCAGATTTTGTTGTTGTTTATTGAAACTACTTGTCGTTATTATTTTACTTTTTCAACGGCCTCATTAGGCCAAAGTGTAATAAAAGATATAAGAGATAAAATATTTTCTAAAATATTGCAATTGAATCTTTCTCAATTTGATAAAACACCAATTGGAACATTAACCACTCGAACAATAAATGATATCGAGTCGGTGAATGATATTTTTAGTGATGGACTTATTCCTATTCTAGGAGATTTACTGGCTATTGTTTCTATTCTTATTTATATGTTTTATACAGACTGGCAAATAACACTCGTTTGTTTGACACCATTTCCTATTTTAATTATCGCAACATATTTCTTTAAGGAGTCTGTAAAGAAATCATTTATGAGCGTAAGAAATGCAGTTGCTGAGTTAAATACTTTTGTACAGGAACATATATCTGGTATGTTAGTGATACAGGCATTTGCTGCAGAAAAAAATGAACAGGCTCGATTCAGGGAAATCAATAATGAACATCGTAATTCAAACATCAAAGCTATTTTCGCTTATTCTGTTTTTTTTCCAGTGGTAGAACTCGTTTCTGCATTAAGCATAGGACTTTTGGTATGGTGGGCTGCAAGAAAATCGATATTTCTGCCGGCCTCGTCTTCCGAACATATTGCGGGAACAATTACTTCCTTTATTTTATGTTTGAATTTACTGTTCAGGCCACTTAGGGTTATTGCTGATAAATTTAATGTTTTACAAATGGGAATGATTGCCAGCGAAAGAGTTTTTAATGTATTAGACAATCAGGAATTTACCCCTATATCTCACAGTGAGTCTCTTCCCTTTTCAAAAGATCATCATGTACTTAAAGGAGAAATTGAGTTTAAAAATGTTTGGTTTTCTTATCATGATAACAATTATGTTTTAAAAGATCTTTCATTTACGTTATCTGCAGGAACAACAACTGCCATAGTTGGAAATACAGGAAGTGGTAAAACAACAATTATCAGCTTAATCAACCGTTTATACAATTTAAACAAAGGCAGCATTGAGATTGATCACAATAACATCGAAAATCTGAATCTAGATTTTTTAAGAAGTCAGATTGCGGTAGTATTGCAGGATGTTTTTTTATTCAGCGGAACGGTATTCGAAAATATTTCAATGCGCAATCCTAAAATTAAAAAGCAAGATGTTATAGAGGCTTCCAAAATGATTGGACTTCATGATTTTATTATGCAGTTGCCCGGAGGATATGACTTCAACGTAATGGAACGAGGCTCAACTTTATCAATGGGTCAGCGGCAGTTACTTTCTTTTGCAAGAGCCATTTTATATAATCCGGCTATTCTGATTCTTGATGAAGCTACATCATCTATTGATTCGGAAAGTGAGTCGCTAATTCAAAAGGCGATTGAAAAAATGATTGCGGGAAGAACCTCAATTGTGATAGCACATCGCTTGAGCACTATTAGAAAAGCCAATGCTATTATGGTGATGGAAAATGGAGAAATCAAAGAGAAGGGAACACATGAAGAGTTGTTGCAATTAAATGGTCATTACAGTCAATTGTATAAAACGCAATTTAATGAGAGCAATATTGAGTAGGAAAAGAGTTTCTGAAAAATTGAACTATATCGGCTGTTTATTGGATTCAAATATTTTGTAATTTTTTTCATAATCAGAAATATGAACTTAACTTTGAAAAACTGATTACATTGATTAGGATCCTTTTTATTTAGATTCTTCATTAATTAGCTATTTTCAAAAAAATAATATTGAGTTATTCAATGAAAAAAATATTAATTTTTATT
>CANFGZ010000100.1 GCA_947446585.1 Chitinophagaceae bacterium
CTCCAAATCCTCGCTGCCATTCAAATTTTTTCGGAGTTAATTCCTGGTCATTGATCCATTTACTGCTTTCCGTTTTCACATTTTGAATTAGCGATGAAATACATTGATCCGGTTTGATACCAACGAATATATGAATATGATCCGCAACACTGTTTATTTGTATCATTTTATGTTTGTTGTTTTGGAAAATCCCGGTGATGTATTGATGGAGCCTTTCTTTCCAAGATGAATCAATCATTGCTTTTCTATGTTTGACCGCGAAAACGAATTGAATGTATAGTTGCGTGTAGGTGTTAGCCATTTTCTGTGTTTTTTTCAACACAAAACTATTTGCTACCACACTAAAGTTTGAGAAAAAACACTGAAGTTTATTTGTCCCATTAGTAAAGTTTATTTAATAGTCATCATCAAACTCAATCCATTTGTTCTTGCCATAGGAGAATATCCTCCCTTAATTTGAAAACTCAATTTGTCACTTACGTCAAATGTTTTCAAATGTGCATCCACCGCAGCATCTGCTACATTCAATCCCCAGAACAAAACAAAAAACACTACGCAGTAATCTACATTTTGTCTGACTTGATCTCTGAAAACCCGAATTCTTTCAGGCTGATTTTTTACGCTGTAATAAGGCTGCTTGATCAAATAATCGTTTGTAGGGTCGTTGTCTGTTGCCAAGATGTATGCATTCTTTGCATCTTTATATTGACCAATGTTTCTAAAAAATAAGTAAGTAGTCGTTCCTAATGCACCATAAATAAATGGGAGTTTCCAAGCTTTTTTATTGGTAATTTGCCCCCAACCCGGAATGATGGCTGATCTTACAATTGCTTTTTTGGGGTTATACTTTACACTGCTGTCTTTTATTAAATGAGGTTGAGATATAATTAAGCTATCTTCCTGAGCAAATAAATGATTACTCAAAAAAAAACCAGTTATAAATAATAGTATACTTTTTTTAACAGCATCCATCAGCTCACATTAATTTTCAGTTTCTCAAGTAAACTATTCATTTCTTCAAGAGAATAATATTCAAACAAAATAGTGCCGTGTCCTTTTTTATTATGCGTCAACTTTACTTTTGTGCCATAAGCAGATGCAATATTATCTTCGATTTTTTTGTATGCATTTGGAACGACGGATTTAGGAATTATTTTTGGGGTATTCCCGGTATAAAGTTTTCTAACCAGGTCTTCAGTTTGGCGAACAGAAAGTCCTTTCTTTTTTATCTCCGAAAAAATGTACAATTGTTTGTCTACAACATCTACATTAATGATAGCTCTTGCATGTCCCATACTGATCAATCCATTTCTTACTGCGACCTGAATATCCGGAGGTAGTTTTAATAGTCTTACATAATTAGTAACAGTGCTTCTGTCTTTGCCCATTCTTTCGGCTAATTGTTCCTGAGTATATTCCAGATCATCCATTAATCTTTTATAACTTAAGGCGATTTCGATGGCATTTAAATTTTCTCTTTGAAGATTTTCAAGTAAGGCAAGTTCAAGAATATTGTCATCATTGGCCTGACGAATATAAACAGGAACTTCTTTTAATCCGGCAATTCTTGAAGCTCTGAATCTTCTTTCACCTGCAATTAGTCTGAACCTTCCATTGGGAATGGCAGAAACGGTTAGCGGCTGAATAATACCGTGCATTTTTATTGAAGCAGCCAATTCACTCAAGGCAACGGCTTCAAAATCTTTTCTAGGTTGATGAGGGTTTACATCTATTTTATCTAAAGTGACATTCATGGTGGAAGTTGTTTTTTCCACCACTTCAGTTTTTAAATTTCCAGTATTGTTTTTAAGATCGGCATCAATATTTTGAAGCAAGCTTCTGATGCCTTTTCCTAATGCGTCTGTTTTTTTTTGTTGCATAATATTTTAATTAGCAGAAGGTTTGATCATTTAAAATGAAAGAGTAAATAAATTCTATAATCAATCAACTCACACACTTATTTTTTATTCTAAAATTCTGTCTTGCTGGGTTAATCTGGTCATATTGTTTTTTTGTAAAATTTCTTTTGCCAGATTTAAATAATTCACAGCTCCTTTACTGTCGGAATCATATAAGATAACGGGCTTGCCCACACTTGGCGCTTCACTTAGTTTAGTATTCCGGTGGATGATGCTGCTGAATACCATATCTTCAAAATGACGTCTAACTTCACTTACTACCTGATTGCATAAACGTAAACGGCCATCGTACATGGTCATTAAAATTCCCTCAATTTTCAAATCTACATTAAGTCGGTTCTGAATAATTTTTACGGTATTCAATAATTTGCCAAGTCCTTCCAATGCAAAGAATTCTGTTTGTACAGGAATCACCACACTATCAGCGGCGGTTAAAGCATTTACGGTAATAAGTCCTAGTGAAGGCGAGCAGTCAATAATAATAAATTCATAATCGCCAGAAACGGACTCCAAAATCTTTTTTAAAACCAGTTCACGGTTGGGGTAATTGATAATTTCAATTTCAGCGCCAACCAAATCAATATGAGAAGGTATGAGATCCAGATGAGGAATACTTGTTTTTAAAATCACATCTCTGGCTTCAGCTTCATTCACCATGCAATCGTAAAGGCTTTTGGTAATGTTTTGAAGATCGAAACCAACGCCGGTTGTACTATTTGCCTGAGGATCGGCATCCACTAATAATGTTTTAAATTCAAGAATACCCAAGCTCGCAGCCAGATTGATAGCTGTGGTGGTTTTTCCAACGCCCCCTTTTTGATTAGCTACTCCGATTATTCTTGCCATATTTTTACTTGTTCTGTGAATTATTTAGGCAAAAATCGGGTATTTTTCTTTGTAATTATGGTAAAGTTATTAAGGATTGGGTGGGATAATCCCAATAAAAGAAATTTTCGACTTAAAACCGGAACATTATGACCTTATTATTGTTTATATGCTGAGTTTAAGACAATTTGCAATAAAATTATACCAATGACAACAGTGATTTCAGGAACGGGAAGACCAGGGAGCAATACCAAAAAAGTGGCTTTAACTTACTGTAAAATGTTACAGGAGGCCGGAATTGATTATTCTTTACTAAGCCTTGATGAGCATAATGTTTATAAACATAACGAAGAGTTTATTGAAATCGAAAAAAAATATATTATTCCTGCAAATCGGTTTATTATGATCGTGCCAGAATATAATGGGTCTTATCCTGGTATTTTAAAACTAATGCTCGACAATTCTGATGTAACAAAATGCTGGCATCACAAAAAAGTACTGCTTACCGGAATTTCTTCAGGGAGAGCCGGAAATTTAAGAGGACTAGACCACCTTACTGGCGCTTTGATGTATTTGAAAATGCATGTTCATCCCAATAGACTTCCTATTAGTGTGATTGATAAATTAATTGGAGATGACAATGAAATTCATGACGAGCCTACTATTCATGCAATTCGCCAGCAATTGAATGAGTTTCAAAAGTTTTAAATCCATCATCCATTATGCGTTCTACATTAGGAGTTATAATATTTATTTCCCTTTCATTACTGATGGATTTTTATATTTTTCAATCAGTCAAATTAGTGAGTATTAATTTTTCTCCTAAAAGTAAATCCAATTTACATTTTATTTTCTGGGGAATTTCAATTCTGAATATCAGTTTATTTTTGATGTTGTCGTTATTTCAACATGATTTTTTGCCTAAACTAGTCAAGTCTTACATTTTCGCAATTTTGGTTGGCTTTTTTATTGCCAAATTAGTTGCCTGTCTTTTTTTTCTAGTAGATGATTTAAGAAGAATAATTCAATGGCTGACTACAAGAGCATTTACTGCAAAAGCAGGTGTTGCTGAATTAGCGGGCGATTCAGGCATTAGCAGGTCGGTATTTTTTAGTTGGATTGGACTTTCAGCCGGAACTGCATTATTTGGAAGTTTATTGTATGGATTTGGAAATAAATACAATTACAGAGTTGTAAGAAAAAAGCTTTCATTCAAAAATCTGCCTGAATCATTCAAAGGAATTAAAATTGCTCATATCAGCGATGTTCATAGTGGAAGTTTTACAGACAAGCCTGCTGTAGAATTAGGGGTTAAGAAAATCCTGGATGAAAATCCTGATATCATCATGTTTACAGGCGACTTGGTAAATAACAAGGCCAGCGAAATGGACGATTATAAAGATATTTTCTCTACGCTGAAAGCCCCAATGGGAGTGTATTCTATTTTAGGAAATCATGATTACGGTGATTATGTGGAGTGGCCTTCTGAAGGGTTGACAAAGGAACAGAATTTGAAAAATTTGAAACAAGTTCACGCGGATATGGGTTGGCGCTTGCTCATGAATGAACATGTGGTTCTTGAAAAAGAAAATCAACAAATCGCTTTACTGGGCATCGAAAACTGGGGCAACAAAATTAAATTCCCTAAATACGGAAAGCTGGATTTGGCTTATAAAGGCGCAGATAAATTTCCGTTCAAAATATTATTGAGTCACGATCCCAGCCATTGGGATGCACAGGTGAGACCAGATTATAAAGACATCGACCTGATGTTGTGTGGACACACTCACGGTATGCAGTTTGGTCTTGAAATTCCGGGATTCAAATGGAGTCCTGTGCAATATGTATATAAGCATTGGGCAGGTTTGTATGAAGAAGGTCAGCAAAAATTATATGTAAACCGTGGATTCGGATTCTTAGGGTATCCTGGACGGGTAGGGATATTGCCTGAGATTACAATTATAGAATTAGTTTAAAAAAAACACTCCAGCTTAATGACTGGAGTGTTTGAAATCGTTGATTAGTTGTAAGGGATGGTTATAAACGAATGCCTGGTTTTAATATGGTTTCCTCTCTCTTGGAGCATAGTTTCTGGTTCTGCCGCCTTCTTCATTTCTTGGTCGGCCACCACCTTCATCGTTAGGTCTTTTAAAACCACCGTCAGCTTCATTCATTCTCACGGTTCTGTTATTGTATCTTTTTCCATCAATAGATTTAATCATTTTTGAAGCGTTTGCTTTATCTACTTCTAACCATGTATTCATTTCTCTCATATCAATCTTTCCTAAAACTTCTTTTTTAAGATTGCTTTCATCGAGTATAAATTGTAGGAAGCTGGCTTTGTAAAATCCGTCTTTGGTTCCCAGATTAACAAACAACCTAGTATATCCGTTATCTCTGCGGTTAAAAGTTCTTTCTGATCTGCTGCCACTATTCATTGCATCTCTAGGCCCATCAACTCTTTTTGCTCTGCTGTCTAATCTGGTATTCAGATCTTCGGCATTGTTATAGTACTTAAGAAAATGATCAAACTCAAGTGCGGCGACTCTCTGCAATACTTCTTCTTTAGAAACATTTTCAAATTTTGTCATTAAATCAGGAAGATAAGTTTCATAGTCGCCATGAGAAATATCTGTTTGAATTAATTTATCCATGAAATGGAAAAATTGTTTCCTGCAAACATCTTTACCGCTAGGGATATCCACTTTATTAAAAGTAGCATTTACCATTTTTTCAAGCTGTCTGATTTTGAAAGTCTCTCTGGTATGACAAATAGAAATACAGATTCCACTCTTTCCTGCTCTTGCTGTACGTCCACTTCTGTGTGTGTATACTTCCATATCATCAGGTAATTCATAATTGATTACATGGGTAATACCATCCACGTCAATTCCTCTAGCCGCAACATCAGTTGCGATTAATAATTGTAAAGTTTTATTTCTGAAACGTCCCATTACCTTGTCCCGCTGTTGCTGAGTTAGATCGCCATGCAAAGCTTCGATGTCGTAACCGCTTTTAGATAATTTTTCAGATATATCCTGAGCATCTGCTTTGGTACGGGTGAAAATAATGCCATACATTCCAGGGTTGAAATCTATTAGTCTTTTTAATGCTTCATAACGATGATGTGCAGCCGTTAAAAAATATTGGTGATCAATATTTACATTGCCGCTGTTTTTCTTCCCAACAGTAATTTCTTTTGGGGATGTCATAAAGTTTCTTGAAATAGCCCTTACTTCAGGAGGCATAGTGGCACTGAATAACCAGATGCTTTCTCTGTTAACCGTATTTTTCAAAACGAAATCGATGTCATCTCTGAATCCCATATTCAGCATTTCATCAGCTTCATCCAGAACCACATATTTTACTTTTTGTAAGTCAATGGCTTTTCTTTCGATAAGATCAATTAATCTCCCTGGTGTGGCAACAACAATTTGCACACCCTGACGAAGATTACGAATCTGCATGGTAATAGAAGCGCCACCATATACGGCTTCTGTATTTACACCTTTTAGGTATTTTTTAAAAAGTTGTAAGTCACTGGTGATTTGCAAACAAAGTTCTCTGGTTGGGCAAACGATTAATGCTTGAGGAAATCTGTCGGCAGCATTTATTAGATGCAATAAAGGCAAACCAAAGGCTGCCGTTTTTCCGGTTCCGGTTTGAGCCAGTCCAACAAAATCTGTAGTGCCGGAAAGCAATACGGGAATAGCTTGTTCTTGAATAGGAGTGGGGTTTACAAATCCCAAGTCGGTTACGGATTGTAAGATTTCGGCTTTGAGGCCTAATGCTTCAAATGTTGTCATTTTTTATTTTTTAATGTAAGGACCCTTCATTGCAGTTTGCAATAATCATGTGGTCAAAATTTAATTTGATGATCACATGTAATGCTTCGGGCCGTTGGGAGAGAAAAAATCTTAGTAGTAAAGATTAACTTGAAACCTGCTTTCAACAGCAACTGAGCATGTCATGTAATTCTCAGTATTCTTAATGTCGGCGCAAAGCTACGGCTTTATTTTTGTAAATCATAGTTATTTTGAAATAAAATTATCCTTTTTCCCTTAGTCTACTAATGAATTCTGTAACTTTATTATTCAAAAAATTCAAACAACATGAGTAAAAAAATTTCGTTATTTTTCATTTCATTTTTTTTGTATAATGCAATAGTTTTTTCTCAAGGCTTTCATCTTGGTGCTAAATTTGGTGCCGACATTCAAAAAATCAAAGGATCTACTTTTAGCGAGAAATTTGCTTATGGATATCATTTGGGTGCCTTTGCCGAATTAAAACTGAATAAAACGTATACCATTCAACCCGAGTTCTATTATAGTGCTGTAAATCTTAATGTAGATTCTAATCTGTCAACTATTTCAAATCAAATAACACTTTCGAAATTAAAATTTGGGTATCTCAACATTCCAATATTACTCAATGTTAATGCAAGTAAATTACTGGCATTTCAAGTAGGACCACGTTTTGGAATAATTGTGAATAAAGACAAATCAATTAGGGCAAATTCACAAGACGCATTTAAGTCCGGTGATTTTTCAATGGTAGCCGGGGTTCAGTTTGCTATTTCGAAAGTCAGGATTTATGGAAGATATCAAATTGGACTCTCTAATTTAAATGAGACAGGCAATAAGGAGAAATGGAAAAGCGAGACTATTCATATTGGTGTTGGATTAACAATCTTATAATTTATTTTTAAGGACGAAGTATTTCATAACTGCCATCCTCATTCATTTTAATCACAGTGCTCGGAATTCCGGGCACTTGTTCTTCTTGGCGGTGTTCAACGATGTAATCAACTCCATTTTTTATCAGGATGTCAATATCTGAGAAGACTCCTGGAGCCGGATATCCCGAAACATTAGATGAAGTGGAAACGATCGGTTTTCCAAAAGCTTTTATAAGATCCCGGCAAAAAGAATCCTTAACAATTCTGATGCCAATACTGCCATCTTTGTTGATCAGGTTTTCGGCTAGATGAATGGCATGCTGATAAATCACTGTTGTAGGTCTGTTTATGCCTTTGATGTAATCATAAATTTTTAATGGATTTTGTTGAGTGTAATGTAAAATGTCGGATTCATCTGCTACAAGAATGATCATGCTTTTTGCCTCGTTTCTGTTTTTTAAACGGTAAATACGAGCAACGGCGTTTTTGTTTTCAGGATCACAGCCTATACCCCAAACCGTATCAGTAGGATATAAAATTAATCCTCCACTATTTAAAATAGCCAGGCAATTTTCTATATCGTTTTTATAACCAATCATAAAATATTGTTGTATACATTCATAATGTCTTTTGCGTACTGAGCTTGTGTGAATTTTTTTGCCTGTTCAAATCC
>CANFGZ010000101.1 GCA_947446585.1 Chitinophagaceae bacterium
ATAAATCTTGGTACTTAAATGCAATAAAAGCTCCGCAAGCATGGAATGTTACCCGAGGTTCACAGAAAATTACAGTAGCCATCGTAGATAATGGATTTAATCTCAAGCATCCTGAACTGGCAAGCAAAGTAGTTAGTCCCTATAATGTATGGAATCATTCGGGAGATATTTTTGCACAACAAATCGATCACGGAACACATGTAGCTGGAATCGCTCTGGCTATTTCTAATAATGGAATAGGTATTTCAGGGATTGCACCTGAATGCAAGTTTATGCCTGTTCAAGTTGCCAATAAGCAAGGAATAATGACCACTACTTCTGTGCTAGATGGTATACTTTATTCCCTGTATCAGGGAGCAGATGTCATAAATGTATCATTGGGTGGCCAATTTACAGGCCTCTCACAATATTCAGATAATGTTCAAATGGAACTTATCCGTGATCATTTTAAAGAAGAAGAGCGTTTGTGGCGCAGAGTTATGAGGATTGCTGCTAGTCATAATTCTACACTTGTAGTAGCGGCGGGCAACGACAATGTATTAGCAGGTATAGATGCACTTCAGCGTCCAGAGTTGTTCATTACTGTTTCAGCCATAGATAAGAATAACCGGAATATTGCCAAAGCACAATTTAGTAATTATGGATCTTACTCTACAATTTCAGCACCGGGAGTAGGAATATACAGTACTGTAGGAGAAAATGGCTATACCACAATGGATGGCACAAGCATGGCCGCTCCAATTGTTGCTGGTGCAGTTGCATTGATGAAAAGCATAAACAATAAGCTTACTACAAAACAAATAATATGTATTCTGAAAAATACAGGGTTGGAAACACAGGGTAATATTGGTAAGATGATCCAAATCGACAAAGCATTACAAAAAGTAAGCTCCGGGGAAATGATTGATTGTACACCGCATCCTTCCTCAGGTGATGTACAGATATTGCTAAATTGGAATAACTACAATGATTTGGATTTGATTTGTACCGACCCTAATGGCGAATCTGTTTTTTTCAAAAACCGAAATGTATCCAGCGGTGGACAGCTCGAAATTGACATGAATGTGGAATATCCTGATAGCAAAACGCCGATCGAAAATATTTTTTGGCAACCCGGCACTGCTCCAAACGGAACCTACAATGTGTATTTATTGTATTACAAAAATCATGAACCTGGCATCAATGAAACAGCTTATAGCATTAAAGTAAAAAACAGCGGGAAAACGGAAGAATATAAAGGGGTCATAAGGAAAGAAGACATACCCATACAAATATGCTCCTTTACAGTGGGAAAAGCAGGAAGCAGACCTCAGAGCAATGACAAGCAGTTGCAACTGGAACAGGAACGTAACCGTTTGCAAAAAGAGTTGGAAAGAATAAATAATGAACTAAACCGAATAAGAAATGGAAGGTAATTACTGATCAATTGAACCAAAATAATTAAAAACCACTTTATAACTGCAGGTAAAATATGAAACAATCAAAATTCTCATTAGCAGATGTGCTTTCTGTACTAACGGCCCTAGTATTTGGCTTTATATGCTTTTTGGGTAAAAATTTCTCAACCTTGGGTGACACTTCGGCAAGTATTATCTGGGGGGCAATCATTGCCGGCTCATTAACCGTTACAGCTTTTGTTGCCAAACAGCTAAAGCGTGCAAGTGGCAATTTCAGAACCAATTTTATTTTGGAAGTAATTGTACTGCTTCTGTTTACAGGCCTCACCGTTTTCTTTGCTTATTCTTCATTCCCGCATTATTTTAATGTGACTGCTAAAAAATCAGAAATCCAGAATAAACTGCAAGCAAGCATTACACAGGCTGAAAACATGTTTGTTATGTATGAGCAATATGTCGAAGTCCGCAAAAATTTGTACAAAGGTAATCTTCAGAGTGCAGTAGATGCTAAAGCTCAGGGCATAGACCATACAGATTATGATAATTATAGATTTGTAAACGGACAAGCTCCAGACAATATTCAGATAGATAATAAGATGTTCACCATACATACACTTTTATTTCCACCCAATTACAGTGACACTTCTTCAAATAAAGGAATAAAAGAAGTTGCAACAAACTGGCTAAAAAATGCAAAAAACATAACAAACAATTGGAATCCTATAAGTATTGTCAGTGTGATAAATGATGTGGAAAAAAATTCAATGAATTGGAGAACCCAACTAATCAATTTGTCAAAGGAGCGAGGAGTGGGTGAAAATTATTTTGATTTTGATCAAAAGTTATCTTTTGATAATGTAAAAAAATATTTTACCATGGATGAAAAACCAACTATGCTTACGATAACTTTAGCAACTGTAGCATACCTGCTAATGTTATTGTCTTACATAGTTTCAAAAAGAAGCAGTAAAAGCACAGTAGGTATCACTAATGAAAAAGGAAAATACGATATTGATTATTAAATAATAGCCACTACCAACAAAATGGAAAAAAAAGATTACATAGCTCAAGTACAAAATTTAAATGCAGAACAAATTGTTGAAGGCATTTTTAATGGAATTATTACATTTGATGAATTACGAAAAACTGGTGAATTTGATGCGTCAAAACAAAAAAGTGTTAAAGCCATTTTAAAAAAGAAGGATGATGATAGTTTTGCATTAGCTCATACTATTCCTGATTTAGAAAATTATTTGCAAATTTTTCCTGAAGGAAGCAATGTATCTGTTGCACAAATGAAATTACAGCAGCTACAGGATGATGAAAAAGCTGAAGAAAGAAAGAGGTTAGAACGGGAAAAAATGCTTCAAATTATAAGAGAGGACATCAACGAATATGCACCCGATGAAATCGTTGATAAATTAAGCGAAGGTGATTTAAATAGTTTATGTTATTCTCTTGGTATAAATGCCTCTGATGTAAAGAATTATACGCAGCCAAAATTAAATTTCAATGACATACCTCAAGTTGAAAGCGATATACCCTCAGAATATACTGACATTTTCTTTTGGGGCATACCTTCGTCTGGAAAAACTTGTGCGCTAGCATCAATTTTAAGCACTATTGAAAAAGGCTATGTAATGGAAGCACCAGATACACAAAAGCAATTTGGGTCAACTTATCGCACTAGTCTAGTCAATATTTTTAGAAATAATATTGGAAATTTACCCGGCAGAACGAATGAGGACAGAACACAGTACATGCCATTTTTATTTTACAAAAGAGGGGAAAAAAACAAGCGAAAAATTTCTTTTTTTGAATTAAGTGGTGAGGTGTTTAAATACTTTTACGAAGTAGTCAATAACAGTCATATAATTAACGATTATGACAGACAAGCGATTGAAAATTCCTTCAGAACACTCGAATTACTACTGAACAGCAGCAATCAAAAAATACATTACTTCTTTATTGATTACAACCAGGAAACAAAACATACTGAGGATAATAACGGGCTTAGGCAAAGTGACTACCTCGGAGCGGCAGCAATTTATTTCAGGGATAGAAATAACATTTTTAGAAAAAAGACTGATGCTGTTTATGTTGTTGTCACAAAATCGGATGAAATAAAAGGAGAAGATCAAATAGGCTTTGCAAAAAAATTTCTACAAGACAATTTCGGGTCGTTTATGGAAGTTTTGAAAAATCAGTGCAAACGCAATTATGTGGATTTCAAAGTGAAATTATTTTCCATTGGTGATGTCTATTTCAAAAGAATATGTAAAATCGACAGATCATCCTCGGAAGATATTATCAACGATTTGTTAAAAAGAGTAAAACCATCAAGTAATAATCTAATTAGAAAATTCCTTAACAGATAATTAAATGGAAATAGTAGTACATGGTACAAAGGGGGGGCGTCAGATTTTTACTCCCAAAAAACTTGGAGGATTATTAGATATTAATTCTGATGCAAGTAAGTCTTCTGCCATGGGGCAGGAGGCATTTGCAATTCGTTTTATTGAGAATTCAATTATATTTTCAAAATATAAAATCATCAGGGATGTGCGTGGGGACAAAAGAACTGGCTTTCTTGCGTTTTCATTATTTTTATCCAACAATAAAAGACTTATTGGTTCAGATATAATATCCGTCTTAAATAAAGTTTCGGAAGAATATTGTAAAAGATATATTCCTGAAAATGATAATAATCTTAAAGACGTCAGAGAAGATTGGACTTTTTTAGATCGTATTTTAGAAGAATACAAGAAAAAATTGGTTTTACTTCCAGCAGATGATGTAGAGAATATGTTGTCAGGCACAAACGATGACGCTTTTATCTATTACAAGAATGAAGAGGAGCTTCAACAATATTTTAAAACCCCACATCAAGAAGATTACCACAAATTCAGGCAGGTACTGTTTGTTAAAAGTGAATTGAAAGATAAACCAGAAAATCCACTAAATGCTCTTCGACATTCAGAGGAAGACCTTACTGGAAAAATAGATTTGTATGATCCTAAATATAAATTGCTTTTTAACCAAACAGGAAAGAGCGGTGTACGGATCAGTGTTAAAGTGAATGGAATTATTCAGTCAAGTAAATCTAGAATCAATAGAAAAGATGAATTAGAGATTAGTTGGTCAAAACAATATTGTAAAACGAAAGTAATAGAAGGAAAATGGACCGAAATAAGTAATGAATATATTGATGTAAATGACTCCTCAGAGTCTGTTTCGATTAAAGAAATAATACCACCTGATGAAACTAAAACCATCACTTTCAATATTAAGGATTGGAAGGGGAATTCATTAAATGATGGCAAAGTCATATGTAGAAATGCTGATAACGAAAAAACTCTACTTAATAATAATCAGGTTAGTTTCAAAGGTGAAGAACTTGGGAAACGCTGGGTAGTTTCTGCTTATAATAATAGGTTGTTGTCTGAAGAGAGGCCAATTAACTTTGAGAAAGATTGCTCAGGAGATACAGGTTCTGTTGAAATAATTCTAAATAAGCACGTGTTAAAATTAAATGTCCATGAAGAAAACAGCGAATTAATACAAAATTATGGAATCAGTAAAGATGAATTTTATAATAGCGAATTAGAAAAATCTCATAAGATACTTATCGAAAGTCGAGATTTTAATTCATATACTTTTGAGTACAATCCTTTAGAAAGCGAAATCAATCAGCATATATTTTTACAAAGAAAACAAGTTACTGATAACCCAAGTGAGTTACATACATATGATGTGAGTCCGGGAAAGCATGGTACTTTGAAATATGGAAATAATTATTCTTCAAATGATAAAAATGGTAAGGATGTCAGTCACTTTATTGTTCCCAATAAAGGATATAAATTTATAAGATTTGAGAAACAATCTGGAACACTTGTTGCTCAATACGAAAAGAAAGAACCTTTTTATAAAACTCTAAAGTTTATTATAGTTTTAATAGTAGGAACAATAATTATAGGAATTAGTAGTGGTATGTATTTGTTATACTACCGAAAAATAGAGATTCCGCCACAACAGAGCGACAACCAAAATATTCTAGCTTATATTAAAGGCGATTCTCTTATACTAAATACACTTATTAGTTATAAAAAAGCCCTTGGTGATAGGTCAACAGAAATTTCAGAGAGTCTTGAAAGTGCAATCAATAAAAGGAAAGCTATTAATTCATTGAATTTCTCAAATATAAAGAAAGCAGACTATTACCCTACTCAAATTAAATTCATTTCTGCGATTACGAACATTGATAGCAGCAAATACAACCTAGTTAAAAACAAGCTAGGTGATGTTTCTTCCTGGAATTTAAATCAAATAGCAGACTCTATAAATGCTGTTTTAAACGAAACTAAATCTTCAACAGAGAAAAAAGCAGAAAAAATAAAAGATGAACCCCAAAAAGAAGTAACACAGCCAATAAAGACCGAAGAAAAAACGAAGGGGAAACCGGATTTACCACCATCAAACACCACTACTACAATAGATATCACAAAAGAACTGCAAAGTGGTTTAGTTAGTAAAGAAGATCTGCAAAACTGGAAGAATACAGGAATGGACAAATTCAAAAATAGTATTGCTCTGTACTTACAGTTTTGGAATTTAGTGAAAGAAGGAAATATTCAGTTCGAAGTCTTTGTTAAATTATGGAAAGATGTAAAAAACGATCCTGTATTACAAAACAGTGAAATAAAGGAATTCTTAGATAACATTTGTAAAGACATTAAAGCTTTTGGTACTAAATATCAGAATAAGATCACTAATGTTCGAAAAAACGCTAATCTGACTTTAAGAAAGTTAAATGAACAACTAAAATAAAATGAAAACAATCAAAATAAGTTTAGCTGTTATCGTGTTAGCTGCTATTACATTTTTTGTAATCCGCTCTTTTGTAACCACAGAAATGGTGGATGAAATCAAGCAGAGTGGGAATCCGTTTGTTGATAAAATCCAGCAAAAAATTAAAGCCCTACAACAAAAGCCTGAAAATAAGTTCTGTAAAGAATATTATAATGAAGTTGCCTATCAAATAGATGATTTTTATAAAAACAGCAGATTAGGTAAAAGCAAATTAGAAAATAATCAGTGGAAAGAAAACCTTTCAAAACAACTTTATGCTGCCTACACACAAAAATTTATAAATCAAGCTTTTTTTGTTTTTAATGGATCAGAATGGACAAACAGTGATTTGCAGTTTATTAGTAGCGAATGCCAGATATTGCAAAGATCACCAATGCTTGAAAGAAACAGCCCTATTGATCAAAAATTTAATGAGATATTGCTGATATTAAACAAATATGACGAAATCACAAATTTTATTTCAAGTTGTAAAGTCTTTTCATTCAATCACACAGAATTTGAGTTTCAGTTCCCTTTTAATGATATAAAAAACAAAATATCTGCGGCTAATAGTTACAAAAATAATCGGTTGGGGAACTCTTATGTCAATAATTGCAACCGTTTGCATAGCGAACTTAAGAATATTCCACAAATATTGTTTCTTTCGCATGTAAGATATCTTAATAATATGATTAATTTTTGGTCTAATCAATATAGGCAATATAGTACTCAAAAGGCTTATGTAAGTGGCATATACATTCCCGTTAAAAGATTAATTGATGAACTAGATAATGATATTTATAATTCTTCTGAATTTAATATCGAATATTCCCGTTTAGAAAGTAACTGGGACAGAGATGCTAAAAATGCATATAATTATTTTACTTCAAAATAGAAATGGATTATGATAAAAATAATTACGGTAGTAGTTATGTTACTTTCATTTAATTCTGCTTTTGCTCAAAAGGATTTGATAGAAAGGATTGAAAAACAAGCAATTGATATTGACAGTTTAAAAAAACTTGTCAAAGCTGAAAATGATATCAGGCAACTGTTAAGAAATGAAAGTAATATTTTGCAGGACACACTTAAAAAGCTAAAATCTGATTTGGCAAATCTGGAAGAATTCAGAAAAGGTAAAAAGAATATAGATTCAGTGCTACGTCAAAAATCAGATTCTATAGTTTCGTTAAAATCTGGCATTTTAGACAGAGATAAACAAATAATAGATGAAAAACAAAAGGCAGAACTAAAAATAAAACAAGAAAATGAAAATGGGAAAAATGAAATAATGACAATAATTCTTAATAGATATAAGAGCTCTTCATTTGATGAATTATTGAAATCAACAACCAAACAATCAGTAACTCAAGATTTGCATTTCTGCCAAGGTATCCCTGAAATTAAATTACTTCTTTCTGACATACAAAAATACTTTAATGCAAGAGATTTACTTTATGCTAAATCAGATATTGCGCAAATAAAAAATCAACAAATACAATTGGTTCAAATAACACGTGAATCGATAGCAGTTGGAAAACTAAAAGAAATTATTAACAACTACCATACCATTAATAGTGGCATTAAAGAAACAACTGAAAGAATTATAGCCTTAGATAAAAAAGAAGCTGTTTTAGGAATGAGTAAAGAAATTCAGAATAAAAAATTCGATAAAATTCTAGCCGAAATATCTTCCTTTATTTTCAATTATGACTTTAATTTTTTGGAGTATCCTTAT
>CANFGZ010000102.1 GCA_947446585.1 Chitinophagaceae bacterium
ATCATAAATACCGGAATGAGATGTGGCAGGCATAAACATATCAAGATCGCTTAATTCTCGATTATCGGAACTTGAACTTGTTGGGTTTCCCATGATTGAATTATCACTTCTTAACTCGGTAACCATCCATTCATTATAAAGTGGTTTCTGCATTCCATTGTAACAACCATTCAAGGCATTATCTACTTGGTTCACATTTTGGTAATACGTGAGATCATACAAATTAGAAACCGGATAAACATCAATTATCTTGTTGCAACTTGTAGTAACCAGGCAAATGGCCAATCCAATCAGTATTAAATTTTTCATACTTATTTTTATTATTATCATTTTAAATTAAAAGTTTACATCAACACCAAAAACAAATGTTCTGGGGATTGGGAAACCACCTCTCTGATAACCACCCACCAAAGCAGAACCATAAGGACCTGTTGTATTTCTGTGTTCAGGATTGATTCCTCTGTAATTTTTTGCAGAATGGAAATAGAGATTCTGAGCTGAAAAATAAATCCTCAAACCAGACAATTTGAATTTATTAATTTTTGCTTCATCAAATTTATAACCCAAGTTAAGTTCGCGTAATGCATAATATGAGGCATCTTCAATTACATAATCTGTAAGTAACCAGTTGAATGCCGCTTTATTATAATTGGGCGTTTGTCCGTCTCCAGGAAACATTGGTGAAATCCAGCGATTTTCATTATAAGGCTTTGCGAGTTTTTTCATCTCATCATAATTAGGATCTCCATTTATCAATGAACCTCCCTGAACGCCTTGAAAAGTAAATGTTAAATCAAAATTATTATAAGTAAGTGTATTTGTTACACCCCACGTAAAATCAGGATAAGGTGAGCCGATAATAGTACGATCGTTGTTATCAATAACATTATCTCCATTTATATCTACTAATTTCAACTGACCCGGAACAAATGCATTTGAAAAAGGACTTGTCAATCCATTAGCAACTGCAGCGTCTATTTGTGCTTGTGATAACCAAACTCCATCTGTTTTAAATCCAAAAAACTGAATCAATGGATTTCCCACTTTATTAAGATACAACTCGTTTCTTTCTCCTTCATTTAGCAAATAGGCTTCCTGACCCAATTCAAGAATTTTATTTTTTGTGTGAGAAATATTCGCTGCAGTTGTCCATTTGAAATTTGATTTTGTAATATTGGTAGTATTGATTTGAAATTCAATACCCGTATTTTTAAGGCTCCCAATATTATTCCAGGTTAACGGAACACCGGTAAAACCCATTGCCGATTGTTGCAATAATAATCGATCTGTTTTTGATTGATAATAATCTACAGTAAAGCTGATTCTGTTTTTAAGTACCGCCATATCCAATCCTATATTTCCCTGATAAGTACTCTCCCAGGTAATATCCGCATTTGATCTAATGGTTGAAGACGTAGCCTGACCCGGAGTAAGATTACCTGTGCCATTTCCAAACGAATAATTAGCAGGATATAATAAATCAAGAAAACCAAATGCAAGAATCCTATTATTACCTGAAACCCCATAACTGGCTCTCCATTTTAACTTGGAAATCCAATCTATTTTTTTCATGAATTTTTCCTTATCCATTAACCATCCCACAGAAACAGAAGGGAATGTCCCCCACTTATGTCCTGGACCGAAATACGAGCTTCCATCAGTTCTGAAACTGCTAGACAATAAATATTTATTACGATAAGTATAGTTTACCCTTCCCAAACAAGAAATCAAACCAACCTGATTTTTATAACTGGTAGTACCAGACTTATCAATAATGGTTGCATTGTTTAGCGTTCTGATATTGTCATCCGGAAAATCAAGTCCGGTTACCTGCTGATTATTGGTAACCGTTTTTTGAGCAGTAAAACCTGCAACAGCATTAATAGTATGTTCTTTTATTATTTTATTATAACTGAACGTTTCTTCTGTAAGTAAATCCACAATTAGATTATTATTAAAAACACCTCTACTCACCAAACCGTCGGCCTCCGCATTTTTATTAGACCAGTTAATCCCATTATTACTCACCACATAAGAAGTAGTAAGTGATTTAAAGTCCAAACCTTTCATTAGTTTAAAAGTAAAGTCAGCAGAGCTCTGCAAACGATAGTTTGTTGTTTTGATTAAGGTATTACTCAAAATAGATGTTGGAGAATTGGTACTTGATGAAAACGGATCAAAAGTAGAGGAAGGTCCTAAGGCCCATAAACTACCGTCGGGCATGTAACCAGAATAATAAATATTATTGAAATGACGTGGCTGAGCAAAATCACCCACATTCACGTCTGCCCACTGAGCAATCTGATGAATATTTTGTATAGTGGCCTCGTTATGATAAACAGGCATAAAACTTGGGTAGCGAACAAATGTGGTATAATTCACAGAAGGAGATTGTTTATCATCATATGATGGATTGATATTGAAAACCACTTTAATTTTTTTTGATAAAGCAATATCAATTTTTGCTCTTACGTTAAATTTATTATAGTCACTGTTACGCATCATGCCCTGATCTTTCTGATATCCACCAGAGAGATAATATTTTATATCTCCTTTGCCACCGGATGCGCTTAGATTAATATTTTGAAAAAGCCCGGTTCTTAACCCCTGACTTTGCCAGTCTGTGCCATGACCACCTAACATAGTATTTTCTATCACATAACCAGATCTTTCATTATTGGTTGCAATTGCAGATCCAACTGGAGTTGTAACACTAGGATCCATCGCTTTTAAAGAAGCTTCATAAAAAAGATTATTCATGTATTCTGTTGTAGTAAATACATCATATCTTTTATAATCATTTTTTGCACCTACCGAATATTTAAATGTGTATTTTGTTTTTTCTGATTTACCAGATTTAGTCGTAATTAAAATTACCCCACTTGCTCCTCTTGAACCATAAATTGCAGCAGAAGCAGCATCTTTCAATACTTCAACAGATTCGATATCAGACATATTCACATAAGCCAATCCATCAGGAACAGGCTGCCCATCAACAACAACAAGCGGATTTGCACCAGCATAAATTGAGCTGATTCCTCTTACGGTTACTACAGGTGCCGCACCTGCTTCTGAAGAAATATTCTGTACCTGAACCCCGGCAATTTTTCCCTGAAGTGCCTGATCCAATCGGGAAACAGGAGCTTCATCTAATTTATCATCTTTGAATTTTGTAATAGCACCGGTTACATCAGATTTTCTCTGTGTACCATAACCAATCACCACCACTTCCGCATTATCCGTTGATGCAGGCTTTAATGCAATCAATAATGTATCGGTATCTTTTTCAACAACTACCGTTTGAGTAGCATAACCTATACTTGAAAAGATAAGTATTGCCTTTGCCGACTTAACATTGACTTTAAAACTACCATCTTTTTGAGTAGTTGCTCCAGTCTTAGATTTATCAACAAGAATATTTACTCCATCCAAACCTTCTTTAGTTACTTTGTCAATAACCTTTCCGATGATTTCTCTTTTCTGAGCACTTGCATTTGTAATGAAAAACAATGACAATAAAAGTGCATAAGCGATTTTTTTCATTTTATTTCCTTTAGTCGATTAATGTAGTTAGATGATAGATTGAAATTGTGGCTTTGTCTTTTGAAAGAATTTTATTTATGGCAATGTTACAATCAGTACAATTGTATTTATAATACCCTTGTGCCAGAAGCGGAGTAGCATTATCTTCAAACTCAAATGGTTTTATCTGTTGAGCAAACCATTCTTTTTCTTTAGCTAAATAAGGCTTAAGTACTTGAAATGCTTTTTTAAGAGACTTGCCATTTTCAGACTGGTAATTCCATAAATCAACGCCGGCAGCATCCGACATATTTGCTGCAAGAAACAAGGGTTCCAGTATAAATGCTGAATAATGTAAAGAGATTGTTCTGGCTAATTCTTCAGGAAAGAAACCTGTAGAATCCATTTGTAATTCAAATCTGTTTTTTAAATTATTAATAGTACTTAATGCTATTTCAGTTTTATTGGCAAACAATGCAAAAAATAATTTTTGTTCATCATACCAAACGCCATGATTATTTTTTGCTTTAGACTCTTCAATGCCATTTTTACTGGTGGTCAACCATTGTAAAAAATCCTCAAACCATTTCTCCATTCCTATCTGGTCTTTTTTTGTCCAGGTTGGCGAAGTATGTATCAGCCCTACTCCATCAGCAACACTTGATAAAATTCTGCTTTCAATAATGCCAATTCCCCTGCCGTCATTTTTTCCCTTTACGGCTTGTGCAAAATTTAGATTGGGATTCATTTTGGTATCCGGATTCAAAAACCAGGTTCTAATATACTCTTCCGCTTTTTTACTGTATTTAGGATTGTCTGAAAAATAATAAGCAAGTGATAACGTCTCAACATACTCTGCTACTTTTTTCATATTGTCTTTGTCCTTATAATCATCCACCTCAGGATTTATTTCCCCATCTTTTCTAATGTACGGAAGACCATCGGGCTTGGAAGGATCGGGCCAGAAATAAATAGCAAGACTCATGTAATCATGCATATCTCCACTTGGAGGATTTTGCTTTTTTTCTATTACTGATGGGCAATGATTTTCAAATAAGCCATCTGCTTTTTTTAATAATGCCTCATATGCAGGAAGCAAATCTTTGTTTCCTGACTTCAATTTTTTCTTATTGATTGTTAATGCGTTTCTGTCTTTTGAGAATACCCTGAGTTCATTACTTTGCGCAAGAACTGCAAAAGATGCAAAAAAACATAAGATCAATACAAATCCAACACGATTGGTTTTCATTATAATCATTTGATGATTGGAACAATTTTACTAATTATATTTTTCTTTCCTCTGAATGTAACGATATAGTTAGCTGAGGCCATTCTGAGCACATCTACCTGAGCAGTATTAAAGCCTTTTGCAACAAAAACATCTTTCCTTGCCAAGAATCTTCCCAATTGATCATAAATAATGATGCTTCCTAAATCAGATTCGGGCGAGAATATTCTTACTACAACCTGACCACTGTTATTATTATACGCTGATAAGGTTTGTGCCAGGCTATCTGATGGAAATACAGTAAGTCTTCCATCAACGTAAGTAAATGAATAGTTTGCAGAAGCTGCATCTAAAGGACTAACGGTGTATATTCCTGGAGCAGATGAAGATGTTGCTGATGTATTAACAACTGGCTGACTAACTAAATTTGATGCGGTTTCTCCCAATACAAATCCTGAATAGATAATTCTGAATTGAGGATTTATAGCACCTTCCAATTTAACGGTATCGGCAACAGCAATTTGCAAAGGAGCCTTTAACACTTCAAGTGGATTTGTTACATCAACAGCAGGAAAATAATTAGGGCTACCTGCTTGAGAAGCCGTAATGATTGTTATACCTGCACCAACAATGTGAATTGTATTTCCGTTTACAATTGTAGCCACGGTATTATCACTGCTCGTTAATATAATTGGAATTGTAGCATTGGAACTTGATACCAAAGGAACAAAATCGGCTTGTCCGTATGTTACTGCTGACAATGGATTAAAAGTAATCACCTGATTTAGTCTTTCCAACACAGACAATATACCATCGAGATATGTAATTTCGTAATTCTGGGCAGTTGCTCCGGATGCTGTTATCGGATAAGTACCAATTGGAGATGCCTGAGTTGCTGTTGTTACTAAGGTTGGCAACGTTAACAACACTGATTCTGTTTCCCCATTTACAAATCCTGTATAAGTTGCCGTTAGTGCAGGGTTCACATCTCCCTGAAATTTCGATAAGTCATCCGCTTTAATAGTTAATGGCGCTTTATTTACCACAAGTGGCTGTGTTTCATTCGCATCAACATAAGTGCCATCGGATGCCTGTGTAACGGTAATATTTGTTGTTCCTACACCTACGATATGAATAATTCCTGCGCTTGAAATTGTGGCTACAGAAGGATCTGAACTTGAATACACAAGTGGCTGAGCAGTATTTAAACTTGACACGCCGGGATTGAAATCAGCATCCCCATACATTCTTGGAGTAATCGGATTGAAAACAAATGGAGTCATCAGTGGTTGAGAACCTACTCCGAAATAACCAACAGTTGTAGAAGTGGCATCAACTGAATTGATAAAATTATCTCCGGTTCCGAAAGGTACGCCCCAGGCCGATCCAGAATTTTTTATCATTCCAATTCTTGAA
Organism: Chitinophagaceae bacterium; assembly: GCA_947446585.1. Lineage (GTDB taxonomy): Bacteria > Bacteroidota > Bacteroidia > Chitinophagales > Chitinophagaceae > Ferruginibacter. Next base: position 6,167 of record CANFGZ010000102.1, read on the forward strand.
TTGGACTGCGTTGCAAATAAAGCGCCTTCTAATGACTGATCCCATTTAATATTAATACCCAAATCTCCTGAACTGGAAGTTCGGCCCACTTTCCATACTGCATTTACAACAGAAAGTAAATCGGTTCCACTGAGTGGAGTTCCACCAATCAAACCATCTGTGGTAATACCTTCATGAACATTGGCTGTTAAATTTGAAGTAGAAACCGGAGTAAATGTTATTGGCAAATAGTTTGCTGCACTTCCCACTGGAAATAATTTTTCTGAACCCACAAGATCAATTCTTAAAGTTCCTGTAGTTGTGGCATTAGAAAGTGTAGCTATATATTTTGTGTTATTAAATGGAGCACCGCCAATGTCTTTGCCATTTTTTATTCTAATGGTATCTGTTGGTCTGATTGAAAGCACTCCTGTATTTACTGTTAGAACACTATCAATTATTGCAGTTCTGTTTGTTGTTGCGGATGCATTAAACGTTACGTTTCTCATCGTACCAACAGAAATCGTACTAAAAGGTTGTGTTGTAGCACCATCAAAAATAAAATCTGTTGAAGACGAAATTGACTGCGTACCTACACTACCGATACTTCCGTCAATTCCATTGATATTAGCCGTTCTGAGCACAGGAAAACTACCTGAAATAGTTGCTGAAGTAGGTGTGGCAGTTAATGGATTAGAAATAGTAATGGTACTTGAACTACTGCTTGTTCCAATGATGAAACTATTTGCAGGAATTCCGGCACCGGTAACATATAAACCAGTGTAAACCCCTGCAGTATTGATTGTTGAACTATAGGCGGCAGGATCAAGAGTTATTGTATACGTTCCAGCAACACCACTAGTAACTGCAGTAGTTACCGTTAAGGCTGCCTTTGTTTGAAAACTGCCAGTACCAGAAATACTATAAGTGCTGAAATTTATTTTCCCATTAATTAAAGAATTAGAGGTGCCATTTACTGAAAGATTAGCATTTAATATAACATCAGATCCTGCACCAACCGACAATGCCCCTAATGGCAAAAATGTTCCTGTGCCACTAATAGTTTGAGGCGTAATTCCTTTCATTAGAAGATTTGAAGAGGTGAATCCGGTTGCAGACCCAAATGTTCCATTATTAACGATATTGCCAGAAACAGGAGAAGCACCAGATCCTTTTATATAAAAAGAGGAACCTGTTTCTATGGTCAGATTGTCGATATTATAAAAGAAATCACCGGTAACGGTTTGATTGTTTCCAACAGTTACATTCGACAATTTTCTCGCCGAGAACATATTTGAAGATGTAACTAATGCATTAGGAATAGATGCTTCTAGTCTTAAAGTACTTCCGGTTTGAAGATCAACAGGATTATAAGAAGATGTTGAAGTAAAAATTGAATTTCCACCTTCATAAACTAATGTTGATCCATTTTTGAATACAACAGCATAAGGAACTCCGGAGTTAGATCCAAATGGATAATAATTAATTAATGTATTTACCCTACATGTTGATCCACTTTCAAAAAACAGGGAGCCTCCAACTGCAGGATTTGATGCCGTTGTTCTGCTTGCACCCAATGATAAAGACATTGTTCCAAAAACTCTGCCAGTTGCGTTTGTGTTCAACAATAAATTAGTGCCAGAAGTTGCTGCCACAGAATCAGCAACAGTCAATTTAAAATTACAACCTGCATTTACCAGAAAATCATCTGCTGCAGTTGCATCTCCATTTATGGTGATTGTACCTGTTCCTGTTGTAGGTCTTACCAAAGTAAGACTGCCTCCATTTCTAATTATCAGCTGACCGAAAGCAGTACTTCCGCA
>CANFGZ010000103.1 GCA_947446585.1 Chitinophagaceae bacterium
AACAAGAAGCACTAGAATTAGCATTAATGGACTGGTTTATACAAATAGAAGCAGGTATTAGACCAATAGATACCAAAGGCTTTCTCTTAACCGTTACTGTTTGAGTAACCACAATAGTGGAACACGCATTTGCTGGTGAAATTACCTGAAGACCAATAGTATATACCCCCGGACTTATAAACCTAAATTGGGGATTAGTTGAGTTAGCGTTTGTTCCATTACGAAATGAATAATTTGACGTATCTGGCAAACACCCTGCAGTGGGGACATATGTTACGGTCCAGATGTATTTATTAACTCCACAAAGTGGAGAATTAGATAAGTTAGTTGTGTTTACATTTAGTGGGGTACACCCAATGTTATTATTTATTGAGAAGTCGGCAATGGGTGTTGGATTTACACAAATGTTATTTGTTATGTCGTCATTACCACATAAACTGTTTCCACCTCCGTTTAAATTTACATTGTAAACACCAGGAGTATTAAAGTTTATTGCAAGAGGTGAAGTGCCCGAAGTCCATGGATTAGGATTTGCCGGAAAGCCATTGTCGCTTCCAAGAAGCCCGGATACAATTGTCCAGCCTGTTGCTGGTGAAATATTCCATACAAGTTTTCCATTTGCACAATCCCCATTTGTCAAACCGGCATCAACAATATTTCCTACACTTCCATTACTTGTAAATGTTGCTGTAGAATTCTGACAAAGAGTATCATTAGGAGATATTGAAAAATCTGAATTGGGTTTTGTAGAAACATATATTGGAACAATAGAAGCTGTAGATGACTGACATGGATTAGACGCAGTTATTGTTACAGAAAAAGAATTTGTATATGTGCCACTTAGATTATTACAACTGGTAATATTGAAAACATGTGTTATAAATGGTTGAGGTAGTCCTACAGTAGGATGGGTAAAAACAACTGGAGGGCTGCCGTCATTGAAGACAACCGTATAAATTGTACCTGGAGCATTGTTGCTGTTTCCCGCAGCATTTAAATAACTAATGGGAAAGGTCAGAGAATCTCCCGAACAAATACTGGTATTTCCGGGGTTACCCATACCAATAGCAGGGTTTGTTCCAACAAAAACATTATAATTAGTGGTGGTTTTACAAAAAGTTGGAGCTGGTCCGGTTACAATAAATTTTAAAACATAAGTACCAATAGAATAAATATGGGGAATGTTTGAAGTAAAGGTTGAGGAATTGAAATCCGAACTTCCATCACCCCAAATTATTTGATAATTAGAATTTGTGGTTGTAGTTGATGATGTATTTATAAATGTCAGGGAAGAAGATGTAGAATTAGAACATACTTTAAAATAAGTCACTCCATTAAAAGTCGATGTTGTTGCATCACTATTTAAAGTAGCACCAGGTTTTTGATAAACAGAAACTATTTGAGTTGCAGTTCTAACACAACCAGTAGCTGTTGCTGTTGTAGTTAATGCAACTGTAAAATCTTGCGTTCCCCCACCAGTTGATGTATTGAAAGGGTGGGTTGCATTGATTCCATTTGCATTATTTGATCCGTCTCCAAAATTCCAACTATAAGTTTGGCCTCCTTGAGGAGTAGTAGAAAAATTAATGTTAGTGCCAGAACAGACTATTGAATTGGGGTTTACAGATATAGTAGGTAGAGCAGGCAAAGACGTAGTAATAATATTTACCAAATTAAGGGTATCCTGATTATTTCCTGACGTTATAACACATGTATAAACTCCTGCGGCCGACACAGATAGAGTACTATTAGTTGCTCCACTTATTACTTGAAATGCATTTGCTATTCTAACAAGCCATTGATAAGTAGTTCCGGAAGACGTGTTGTTTACTGTTAATATTTGGGAAGATCCGCTGCAAAGGGGAACATTGTTGGCAGGGGTAATATCAGGATTTGCTAGAAGAGATATTGCTATACTATCTTTATAAAGAGGGCTGGCATTTGATGCATTTACAATTATTAATAATGCAAATGCACACAAAGTGCACCTAAGTACAGATTTTCTAAGTTTCATAATGAGGTTCTAAGGTTAAAATAGGTCTTCGACAGAGATTGGATTGGAAAAAATCTGAATATCAACTAACAATAACCTTGCCATTAGAGTAGACAAAGGCTTTGTTTGTTGGGGTTCAGTGTGTAAACTTAATTATTTTATATTATAATTTATAATAAATTGGCTGGTTTTTTTTAGTTAGGTACATAAAAAATCCCGGCTACACCTTTGTAACCGGGATTTTTTTAAAACTTGTCAACTTATTTCAGGACAATTCTATCTTAGATTTATTGCTTCACTATTTTAGTTCTAGAAACAACTTTACCATCTTTTACTACTTTAATTAAATAAATTCCAGCAGGTAATTTGGCAACATTAAGTTGTGATTTAGCTGAACTTGTACTTTTCGTCATTACCTGTACACCGTTAATATCATAAATCTGAATGTCTGAAACACCTTCATTGGTTGTTAAATCAATGTTCAGAATATTCTGTACCGGATTAGGAAATACAGATAGTTGATTAATAGGATTAACGTCAGGTTTAGTAGCTGTACCTAATGCCACTTTTAACGTGTAACAAGTAGTAGCGCTAAAGCCTGTGCTGTATGGGAACACTAATGCATAGTAAATGCCGGCTGCGGCAGTATAACTAATGGTTTCACTGGTGGTTGATGCATTTGCCGAACTGCCTACCTGTGTTCCTGCGCTGTTAAAGAGTTTTAAATCGAAATCCGCAGGAAGCGTTGTTAATGAAATCGTTATCGTTCCGCCAGTTGTGATAGTAAATTTATAATAATCAGAATCTTTTGCAACACTAACTAGTCCTTTAATATCGGTATTAAAAGGAATTACTGCGGCTCCCGATGTTTTATTATTTGTTGTATTATCATAAGCACTGCCTGTGCAAGATGTTACTGTAGTAGATGTAGCCTGAATAGTGTAACAGGTAGCACTATTTGCTCCACTGTATCCAAAAACTTTAATATAGTAAGTTCCTGCCGCCTGGTTGGTTATTGAAACCGTTTCTGTTGAAGAAGTAGTGGCTGCTGATCCTACAGAAGTTCCTGCACTGTTATAAATAGTCAAATCATAATCAACTCCCGAAGGACCAACAAGATTATAAACAATATTGCTGGTAGCCGTAGTTGTTATTTTAAAATAATCAATATCGGTAGTTGTAGTAAGTGCTGCAGAATTGACAACTCCCGAAGAGATTGCTGCTGCTGTTGCAGTAGTTTCATTAGGCTCAAATGCTGTTCCACAAACCGAAACGGCAATAGTAGTAAACTGAGCAGCACTAAATCCACTCGCGCCATTAGCTCCGCAATTGGTACTTACTCGATAGTCATATAAAGAAGTTGCAGCTAACCCGCTAATAACAACTGATGTAGTTGTTGATGCAGTGGCCGCGCTTGTCCATGTTGTTGCTGTACTTAATTTGTAATCAACCGCATAACTTGCTGCGCCTGTAACTGCTGTCCAGCTTACTGTTGCGCCTGTTGCACTGATTGCTGATGATGTTAAACCTGTTGGTGCATTACATACAAATGGTGCACTTGTGGTAAACTGAGCTGAACTGAATCCGCTTGCGCCGTTTGCACCACAACTAGTGCTTACACGATAGTCGTATAAAGTGCTTGCTGATAAGCCGCTGATAGCAACTGAAGTGGCTGTTGATGCAGTGGCAACGCTTGTCCATGTGGTAGCAGTACTTAATTTATAATCTACCGCATAACTAGCTGCTCCTGTAACAGCGCCCCAGCTAATAGTTGCTCCTGATGAAGTAACCGATGATGACAATCCTGAAGGAGCGTTACATACAAATGGAGCTGTAGTTGTAAATTGAGCAGCTACATAATTTCCGCTTCCTGCAGTACATGTTGCTCTCACTCTCCAATCGTATAATGAGCCTTGAGTTAATCCGCTAAGATTTGCTGTAGTTGCAGTTTGTGCTGTTGCAAAGCTTGTCCAAGTAGTTGCTGTATTTAATTTATAATCTACTGCATAGCTAAGTGCATTAGCTACTGCAGTCCAACTTACTGTTGCAACGTTATTACCAACAGCTGATGAAGATAATCCAATAGGATCTCCACAAGCAACCACACCACTGATAGTGAAATTAGTATTGCTAATATCAAAGAAAATGTTTCCAACTGCTTCAACTTTTATTCTTGCTGTTGTAGATGGTGTTGTTGGAATCACCAAAGCTTCTGTTCCATCATTTGGTGTACTAGCCGTAAGTACAGTTGGGAATGTTAATCCACCATCAGTACTCAATGAGATTTTTACATTGGCGCAACTAACTGGAGTAGCAGTTGTACTAGCTACATTCCAAGTAATATTTTGAGTTGAACCACCTGCCCAACTAACCGCTGTATTTGGAGAAGTTACAACAAAAGGACCTGATGCGCTACTAACCGTAACGGTCATGTCTGTAAATTGTGTTTGCCCTACTTTAATAGGTGCAGTTGAACTATAAGGGCAATTATCTCTTACTGTTAATCTGAACTTAAGTGTTCTGGCTACAGAACTCAACGCCTCCGTATTGGCACCTGCATCTCCACCGGTTAATGGACCTGAAAGTGTTGCTCCTGCTAATATTGTTGCTAGTTTAGGGAAATATCTTACAGGTGAAGCCGTTGGTGCAAATGAAATCCAGTTTGGACCGGTTGCTTTAGTAGCGCTTGCTACGCTACTTGTCGTTGTTTGTGAGGAAGAAGCGTTATCATTTTGCTCCCAAGAATAAGTAAGCGCATCAGCGTTGGCATCAGTTGCAGAACCTGTCAAAGCAAATGGTGTACTGATTGGAATAGTGTAATTTGAAACTGCTGCTACTACCGGAGTAGCGTTGTTTGCTGAAATATTTGTAGTTACAGGACAAGTTATAGCGCCCAAATTAGTTTGTATTTGAGCTATTGTTGCCTCATGATAAAAAGCAATAGAGTGATTAGCGACATCTTGACTTGTAATACCGGCATAACCCATAATCGTAATACCAGAACCAACTTCGTCATTTACACCAGTTCCTTCGTTACTCATAGAGAAAGTATGGTTACCACCCAATTGGTGGCCAACTTCATGAACTACATAATCAATATCGAAATTGTCTCCCTGAGGAATACCATCTGCAGGTGAAGTGATACCGCTTCCTTTTGATCCATTGGTACAAACACAACCGATACAACCTGCATTACCACCACCACCTGTTGATCCAAACATATGTCCGATGTCATAATTGGCTTCTCCTATTACCGAAGTAAGCGTTGATTGTAAAGAAGCGTTCCAGCTTGATAAAGTAGTAGAATAAGGATCGGTAGATGCAGTATAGTAAATAACCGAAGTTGTATTCGAAATCAAATTCAAATGCAACGCTAAGTCTTTTTCATAAACACCATTACAACGTGTGAGTGTGTTATTGAACGCTGCTAATACCAATGAAACCTGTGCTGAACTGGTAGCGCCAAAATAATTAGAATATTCTGCATTACAAGATTGTGCCAAACGCATGGTTTTCAAATCGCCACCCGATCTTGCTGTAACACCGCTATTCAATACAACGGTATTAATGCCTTCTGATAAAATTCTATCTTGTGTAGAACAAGCCCATGGCAATTGACCTGGTTGTCTTTGAGAAACAAAAACCGCATAAACAGTATGATCTTGCGAATAAGCTTCGATGAATTCATTTGGCTTATCTGTTCTAAACAACATCGTTTGAATGCCCTGAGGAGAAATACTCAATTTTAAGGTTGCATATTTATCTGTAATTCCTTTTCCAGAAAATGCTCTGATTTCGGGAAAACGAGCTTGTAATGCCGGTTCGAAATTAGAAGCTTCTACCATTTCAAATTCTTCCAACTGTCCATCAACGTTTGGAATAGAAATTATTGTTGTGTGTCTTGTTGAATTATCTACCACCGAGAACAACTCTTGTCTGAGATCGGAAATATTTAAATCATATAATTTAAAAAGTTTTGGAAAGGAAAGTCTGGCTACCGATTTATCTGTTGTAATTCTTTCGGAACCTTTATGTAATGACCAATAATTTTTAGGCTGAGCCATCGCTGCATTCAATAAGGTAAATGACAGCACAATAAGTAGCAATTTTTTCATAACAGTGTTTTTAATTTATAATAGTTATAAATATACCGATTTATATGTGGTATTAATCAGGAAAATTAGACAAATACGACTTGTTGGAGATTTTTTATTGTGTTGATTTTTTTTATCTTTATTTCAAGCTATTAATCAATAACTTACAATTTTAATATCATTTTAAAGCTTCAAAAAATGATGTTCTTTTTATTGTACCCCGAATGATTGTATGGCTACTTTTTTATTTTTTAAATATTTTAGTAAAAAACAATTGCATTTCTTTCCAGGAAGCGAAATCTGCGGCTTCGTTATAAGCAATAGGTATATTAAATTTCTTTCCCCACTCAGTTGCATCCGGATTAGAAAAAGCATGAGTGGCATTCGGATATTGTTTAAAGATATAATCAGCACCAATTGAATCCATTTCTTTTTTAAAAGCTTCTACCTCTTCTTTTTTTACAAACTTATCTTCTTCACCATGACAAATAAGAATTTTAGATGTCAATAATTCTTTTTTTGCAGGCACCCCTTTAAGGCTTCCATGAAAACTTACTACACCGATTAATGGCGCTCCCATTCGGGCCATATTTAATGCCATCGTTCCGCCAAAACAGTAACCAATAGCCGCTATTTGTGTTGTGTCTGCCTGAATATATGTTTTTACTTTTGTTATTGCTGCATCAAAACGAGACTTTGCTAAATTACTATTTTGATATAGTGGTGTAGAAAGCGCAACGGCTTCATCTAGAGTTTTGGCTGTATTGCCATTTCCATATAAATCAATAGCCATAGCAAAATATCCTAATTGGGCTAATTGTTTTACTCTGCTTCTTATATAATCATTCAAGCCCCACCATTCGTGTATAACTAATACTACAGGTCGTTTTGTTGAAACATTTGAATCATATGCCAATACTCCAGTTAATCTTACTCCACCAGAAACATAATTTATTGTTTCGGTTTTTATATTCATTGTCGATTTTTTTTGAGCACAACAAGCCGAGATAAACATAAAAATTACCACTATTGGTAAAATTATATTTTTACATTTTAAGTCCATTTTTAAGGTATTTTAAAATAAATATAGATAAAATAATTTGTTTCGGTTTCAATTTTCATAAGATTCGAAAACGAGTTTTAAGTAATTTTAGATTATGAGTTTAAATAATTTTGAAAGAATGATTCAATTAGCAGAAGATGTTTTTAATGTAAGAACTGATTCTAGTCAGTTAAATGTTGATGAAACAGTTATTAATCGATTGCTTAAAATACATCCCGACACCATGTCTGAATTTGATGATGGCAATGGGCCTGTGATTTGGATATTATTAATTCCTACTACTACAGAACTAATGAATCAATTTCTTGAAAATAGGATTACAGAAAAAGAACTTTATGAATTGACACCGTTAAACACAACATACGCTTCATTATATTTGTGTTCGGCATTAGTGCTTGAAGAATACCGGGGAAAAGGACTGGCAAAAAAACTCACCATTCAGGCCATTGAAAATATAAAAAAAGATCACCCTATAGAATCTTTATTTGTATGGCCTTTTAGTAAAGAAGGTGAATGGCTTGCACAAAAAGTTGCCTCTGCAACTAATTTGCCATTAAGAAAAAAATAATTTTATTTACACTCCATTTTTCTTTCCTGTGTTTTCATAACAGTTTACACTACATGTTTTTTAAAGTTTTAAAAAGTGTTTTTAGCAACGGCCTTTTGTTTTTTTTGGTATTATTCTATTCGATTATTCGCTTTGGAAAAAACGCTCTTATTCCAATTCCATAATAAAACTTCTCGCAATACTGAATCATCGTTAACATTCTTCCATAATAGGC
>CANFGZ010000104.1 GCA_947446585.1 Chitinophagaceae bacterium
AGTTTTATTTACTTACAGAAACAGACACGCAAACGATTTTTAAAGAAATTAAAAAATTAAAACCTCAACTTGTAATTGTTGATTCTATACAAACATTGCAATCTCCATTTGTAGAATCCTCACCGGGCAGTGTCAGTCAGATCAGAGAATGTGCAGCAGAGCTTCAGCGATTTGCCAAAGAAACAGATACTCCTGTATTTTTAATTGGTCATATCACTAAAGACGGAAATATAGCTGGCCCAAAAATTTTGGAACACATGGTTGATACCGTTCTTCAGTTTGAAGGCGACCGCCATTATGCTTACAGAATATTAAGAACCTTAAAGAACAGATTTGGCTCAACCTCAGAACTGGGAATTTATGAAATGACAGGCCAGGGTATGCGACCGGTGAGTAATCCCAGTGAAATATTGATTACTCAAAAAGAAGATCAGTTGAGTGGCATTGCTATCGCAGCTACAATTGAAGGTATGCGTCCTTTATTAATAGAAACTCAGGCTTTAGTTACACAAAGTATATATGGTACGCCTCAAAGAACAGTAAGTGGCTTTGATTTAAGGAGGCTTCAATTGTTATTAGCAGTGCTGGAAAAAAGAGGCGGATTTCACTTTGGCGTAAAAGATGTTTTCATTAATATTGCCGGAGGAATAAAAGTAGAAGACCCTTCAATTGATCTGGCTATTGTGTCTGCACTATTAAGCAGCTACGAAGATGTTCCCTTGCCACAACATATTTGCTTTGCTGGCGAAGTTGGTTTAAGTGGTGAAATCAGAGCGGTGAACAGAATTGAACAACGAATTGCAGAAGCAGAAAAACTGGGATTTGAAAAAATTATTGTCAGTAAGTACAATACTAAATCATTCGATAAAATAAAATCCAATATTGAAATTGTAGCATTAGGTAAAGTAGAAGAACTTTATCATTTGTTATTTTAATCTACCCTTAACTTAAACATGACATTAATTTCCCCATTAATTGAAGACGCCCTTCATGTTTTCTATCCTCACTTATGTTATGGATGTGGAACCGATTTAATTGAAAAGCATCAGTTGATCTGTTCTCCTTGTGTTTTTGAATTGCCAAAAACTAATTTTGAATCTATTGAAAACAATCCTGTAGAAAAATTATTTACTGGCCGATTGCTTTTAAAAGCTGCTTATTGTGAATTCTATTTTTCAAAAGGACATACTTTACAGCATCTCATTCATGAACTTAAATATAAAGGCAATACGGATATCGGATTTTTTCTGGGAGAATGGATGGGAAATTCTATTTTGAATAGTGGAAGATTTGAAGAGATTGATTTTATTGTTCCATTACCAATGTTCAAAGACAAAGAAAAAAAAAGAGGATATAATCAGGCAGAAATTTTATCAAAAGGCATTGGGAAAATAATTCAACGGCCTGTAAAAAATAATTTGATTTCAAGAAACAGAGCTACCGAAACCCAAACCCGGAAACACAGAACAGAAAGATGGCTAAATGTTGATGGTAGTTTTGTTTTAAATGATCCCGATGCCTTTACAGAAAAAAACATACTTCTGGTAGATGATGTTATAACAACAGGTGCCACTTTGGAAGCTTGCGGAAATGTGATTTTAAAAATGCCCAATACAAAGCTATATATTGCCGCTCTCGCACAGGCAATAAAATGATTTTCCTGATTTTTTGAATTGAAAAAGTTATTTTTGAAAGATGAATCGATCAGTTTTTATTTGCTTGATCTTTATTTGCGCTTACGCTGTTTCCATTTTATCTTGTAAGAAAGAAAATTTTATCACAAACCCGGAAGCCACATTGAGCACATCTGCTGATACAGTAAAATTTGACACTGTTTTTACTTCTGTTGGATCCATTACACAATCATTCAAAATATTTAATACCAACAACCAAAAATTATTACTTTCCAGTATCAAATTAATGGGTGGAAATAATTCATTTTACAAAATAAATATCAATGGAATTCCTTCCGCTCAATTAAATGATATTGAAATTGAAGCCAACGACAGCATCTACGTTTTTGTTTCTTTAAATATTGACCCTAATAGCGCACAGCTTCCATTTATTATTACCGACAGTATTCTTATCCAATACAATAGCAATGAAAGATTTGTTCAACTTCAATCTTTTGGACAAAATGCACATTTTTTAAATAACAAGACTATTATAAGAAACACAACCTGGCTAAATGATCTCCCTTATGTTATTTTAGGAGGACTTCGAATAGATAGTTCAGCAACCTTGAACATAGAAGCCGGATGTAAAATTTATGCTCATGCCAATGCTCCGGTTCTTGTTGACGGCACATTGATAATAAATGGTATTAAAAATAATGAAGTTCGATTTGCAGGCGACAGACTTGATGAATACTACAAAGATTTGCCCGCAAGCTGGCCCGGAATATATTTTCGTACTTCAAGCAAAGATAATGTCCTCAGTTTTGCAATCATCAAAAATGCAAATCAAGGCATTGTAGTTATTGACCCTTCGATTAACAATCTGCCTAAATTAACTATTCATCAATGTATCATTGATAATGCTTTTGATGCAGGCTTTTTTTCGACCAATAGTTATGTGAAAGCAGACAATACCTTAATCAGCAACTGCGGCAGTAATATAAAAATTGAATCTGGCGGTGATTATTTTTTTACCAATTGTACCATCGCGGCTTACTCTAATTTATTTTTTCTTCATAACAAACCTGTATTACAGGCTACCAATTACAGTTATGGAAGTGGAAGCCTTGTAACTGAAAACATGAATGCTACTTTTCAAAATTGTATTTTCTGGGGTGATGGCGGAGGTATCGATGATGAAATTGCTATTGGCAAAGAAGGCAGCAATGCATTCAGCTTCAACATTGACCATTGTCTTTATAAAGCATTGAATCCTCCTTCCAACGCAACACTGATTTATAATATTACCAATGAAGATCCCGTTTTTGATAGTATTGATATTGCTCATAACTATTATGATTTCAGAACAATAAAAGCAGCAAACGCTCCTGGTATTGATAATGGAATAAATACTGTTTTTCCTAAAGATCTGGACGACAGTATAAGAATGAGGGGATTATTTACAGATATTGGTTGTTACGAAAAACAATAATTTTTTATTTCGTAACAACTTTTTTAATTACCAATTGTTGAGTAAATAAATTCATCATGATAAAAATAATTATCCTTTCATTTAGTCTGCTGGCCTGCGTAACAAAAACGGAGCAGAATATTACTGACAACGAAATAAATATGAATCATTCCAATATTGATACATCAAAAAATATTTACGGATTTAAAGTTGAAGCGCTCGACGGCAGTATTATCGACTTCTCTTCGTTTAAAGGAAAAAAAATTCTGATTGTAAATACAGCATCAGAATGCGGATATACTCCTCAATACAAAGACCTTGAAAAGTTATTTGAAACCTACAAAGACAAATTAATTATTGTAGGATTTCCGGCTAATAATTTTGGAGAACAGGAGCCGGGATCTAACAACGACATAAAAACATTTTGTACAAAAAATTATAATGTTCAATTTCTTATGGCCGCAAAAATTTCTGTCAAAGGAAAAGATATGGCTCCCATCTACCAATGGCTTACACAAAAAGAATTGAATGGTGTTTTAAATACTGAGATAACCTGGAATTTCAATAAGTTCTTACTCGATGAAAATGGCATGTTGATTTCAAAATTTGAAAGCAAGGTAAATCCGTTGAGTACAGAAATAACGGATAAGCTTTAACGCTCATCTGAATATGTTTTGATTAATTTTTTGTCTGAACACTTTTATAAAGTAAACCACAGGCTCAACTTGACTATTTTTATTTTAACTTGCAGCTGTGCAATTCAAAGATGTTATAGGTCAGCATGAAGTCAAGACTCACTTGACAGACATGTATCAAAAAAACAGGCTAAGTCATGCATTGTTGTTTCTTGGTAAAGAAGGTTCTGGCGCGCTCTCATTGGCAAGAGCATTTACACAATATATCTGCTGTGAAAAAGTAAACGGTAAATCTTCCGATAAAAATCAATCGGCTTCTTTATTTGGACAGGACATGATTACAAATCCAGAAGACGATTCACCTCCATTAGATTCTTGTGGAATATGTCCAAGCTGCATAAGATCAGCAGGACTTGTCAATCCTGATATTCATTTTTCATATCCAGTTATCACTAAAAAAAGCGGAGAAAAACCAGTTTCCACTGATTTTGTTGTGCAATGGAGAGAATTCATTAAAGAACATCCTTACGGAAACAATTACGACTGGTTACAATTCATTGGTGCCGAAAACAAGCAAGGAAATATTTCGGCCGAAGAGTGTAATAGTATTATACGAACATTAAGTTTAAAAAGTTTTGGATCAGAATACAAATTTCTGATTATGTGGATGCCAGAGATGCTGGGAAATATTGGAAATAAACTCCTGAAAATAATTGAGGAGCCACCACCAAATACTATTTTTATTTTTGTGGCTGAAAATGAGCAGTTCATTTTACCAACAATATTATCTCGTACTCAATTAATAAAAATCCCACGTTTGACTGATGAGGAAGTGGAAGAAGCGCTTATAAGCAAAGAAGGGTCAGAGAAAAAAATTGCAGAACAAATTGCCATTATGAGTGAAGGCAATTATCATGAGGCTATTCAACAATTACATACAAATGAAGATAATTGGGAAATTGTATTAAGAGACTGGTTAAATACAATAATAAAAACAGGCCCTGCAGAACAGATAAAATGGATTGAGGAAATCAGTAAATCGGGAAGAGAAAATCAAAAGCAGTTTTTAAAATATTTCAATCATTTGCTTGAACAGGCAATCCGAATCAGAATTTTGGGATCCGGAGCCAATGATGCTGCTTTATTGAATAATGATAGACAAGACACGATTAACGATTTTGCAATAAGGTTCAACAAACTCTGTGATATTGCTCAACAGGAAGCCATTATAAAAGAAATAGATCAATCTATATTTCATATTGAGAGAAATGCCAATGCTAAAATCCTTTTTCATGCCTTAACTATTAAGATATATCATATAATTAGCAACAAATCTGTAATTTTGGTGACTTAAAGAATAGATGAAGCAATTAGTGTGCTCGAATGTTGAAAAAATGACAAATCTTTTTTTTACACAGATGTAATTGTTTCACTAAAATAAATTGAAGAATTACCGGGTTAAAATTGGGTAACCTTCACATTATTAATAATTTAAACTTTTTTTTATATGGGTTGTGGAAGCTGTGGAACCGGAAAAGATGGAGCACCAGGTGGTTGTCAGAGTCATGGCAATTGTGCCAGTGGAGGTTGTAATCGAATGAATGTTCATGATTGGCTGGCAAATTTACCTTTCAGTGATCCCGAAAGCAATTGTCGTGTCGTTGAGGTTTCTTTCAATAATGGAAGCAGAAAAGATTTTTTCAAAAATACCACTCTTCATTATTATGAAAGAGGCGAGATGATTGCAGTAGAAGGCACAAGTGGGTTTGATGTGGGAATGGTTAATTTAACCGGAGAATTGGTAAGGCTACAGTTGAAAAAGAACAACATTGATGAAAAAAGTCCTGATATCAAGAAAGTACTTAGACTTGCTACCGAACAAGACCTTGCAAAACTTCAGGAAACAAAGGCCAAAGAAGCTCAAATGCTAATAAGAAGCCGGGCAATAGCTAGGCAATTAAAGTTAGATTTAAAAATGGCTGAAGTAGAAATTCAGGCAGACGGAAGAAAAGCCACCTACTTTTATATTGCTGATGACAGAGTAGATTTTAGAGAGTTGATTAAATTATATGCCAATGAATTTAAAGTAAAAGTGGAAATGCGTCAGATTGGTGCCCGCCAAGAAGCCGGAAAAGTTGGAGGAATTGGAAGTTGTGGAAGAGAGCTTTGTTGCAGCACCTGGCTTACCGATTTTAAGAGTGTGAATACTAATGCTGCCCGCTATCAAAATTTAAGTATTAACCAAACTAAATTAAGCGGACAGTGTGGGAGATTAAAGTGCTGTTTAAATTACGAACTCGATACATACCTCGATGCTTTACAGTTTTTTCCAAATGACTCGGATATGCTGGAACTTGCAAAAGGACGTGCTTTTCTGGTAAAGAAAGATATTTTCAGAAACTTAATGTGGTACACTTTAGCAGACAGCAATAAACAGTATCCGCTAACTATTGATACTGTAAAAAGAATCAAAGCACAGAATAAACAAGGTATCAGACCTGAAGAGCTGGAAACAGCAGAAGTTATAACTGGGAAACCAAAAGAAATTGAACCTGAATATGCAGATCTTGTAGGCCAGATTAGCTTAAAGACGTTGGAGAAAACAACCCGCAAACGTAAAGAAAAAGAACGCGGTCAGCAGCAAAGACAACAAGGCGGAGGACAACAAAGAAATCAACCTAATCAGCCCAATCAACAAAGGCAAAGTCCGCCACAACCCAATCAACAACGACAAGGCACATCGCAACCTAACCAACAAAGGCAAGGACCTTCACAGCCTAATCAGCAAAGACAAGGCCCGCCTCCAAGAAGAAACAATCAGCAACAAAGTGGAGGGCAGCCAAGAAACCAAAACAAACCACAACAAGGAGGCAATAAAAGGCCTCCGGAAAATTAATATTTACAGAGAAACGCTTTTATGGTGAAACATCAATTGACAAAGCATAAACTTTTTAACTCAAAGTAAATGTCGATAACCCTTTCAAATGTTTCTAAATTTTATGGCACTCAAAAGGCTGTCAACAATCTTACATTTACCTTACATAAGAATGAAATTGTTGGTTTTCTCGGACCTAACGGTGCGGGTAAATCTACAACCATGAAAATGATTACCGGCTATCTTCCAGCCGACGAAGGCACGATTACTGTTTGTAATGTTCCGGTTTCTGCGAATGAATCCGCTTCAAAAAAAAAGATAGGCTATTTACCTGAGGCCAATCCACTTTATACTGAAATGTATGTAAGAGAATATCTCACTTTTGTGGCCGGTATACATAAAATAAAAGAAGCCAAAAAGAGAATTGCGGAAATTATTGAAATGGTAGGCCTGACAAGTGAAGCTCACAAGAAAATCGGCGAACTGAGCAAAGGCTACAAACAGCGTGTAGGCCTTGCCGCTACTCTTGTTCATGATCCTGAGGTTTTGATTCTTGATGAGCCTACAACCGGTCTTGATCCCAATCAAATTATTGAAATAAGGGAAGTAATAAAAAAACTAGGTCAGCATAAGACTGTTTTATTTTCTTCACATATCATGCAGGAAGTTGAAGCTTTATGCGACAGGGTTTTAATAATCAACAAAGGAAATATTGTAGCCGATGATTTGTTGATTAATTTAAAGAAAAGAAATACAGGCTTACATGTTGTTTCTGTACAATTCCAAGAAAATATGCTGGAAGAAGAACTTTTTCGTCATATCAATTGTCATGGGATAAAGGTAGTGGCTAAAAATAGCTTTGTGTTTGAAACAGAAAATCCGGAAATGATTAAAAAACAATTATTGGAACTAAGTATAAACAAAAACTTGAACATTATTTCATTAAACAGCGAACAGGATAATCTTGAATCAATTTTTAAATCATTGACCACATGATTTTCATTTTGAAGCCAATAACAAAGTGTGTTACTTTGCATTCAAATAATTAATTAACCCATCAATCAACAAAAATGAGTTACATCGCATCAGTTCATGCCAGACAAATTTTAGACAGTAGAGGAAATCCAACCATTGAAGTGGATATTTTAACAGAGAATGAAAGTCTGGGGCGCGCAGCCGTTCCAAGTGGTGCCAGCACAGGCATTCACGAAGCAATGGAAATGAGAGACAACAATAAAAAAGTATATGGTGGCAAAGGTGTTTTAAAAGCAGTAAAAAATGTAAACACTA
>CANFGZ010000105.1 GCA_947446585.1 Chitinophagaceae bacterium
TACCAACGGAAATATTTCGATTAACTTATGGAGTGGTTTAGGCTTTAAATTAAAGAAATTCGAGATTGAAATTGAAGTCAGTCCGAATCTTAATTTTTCGAGATTTGCTGATATCATTAATAATGTAACTAGCTTTTCAAATACAACCTCAGGTGGTTTGAATATTGGAATGAGAAAATCTAAAGCTGATAAATATGATTTTTCACTCAACAACCAGATGAATATTACTTACAATACAAACGCTCAAACATTGACGTCAAACACTTTTAGAAATAACACACTCATTTTTGGGTCAACAATTTATTACAAAAAGGTTTGGTCAGTAGTAACGGATTATCTTTTTTATGCCCGTCAGAAATTAGCCGGACAAACAGAAAATCTAAACAATAATATGATTAATCTAAAATTGCAACGGACGTTTAATAAGAATGAATTTACAGTTTATACAAAAGTGGTTGACTTATTAAACCAAAATATTGGAATTGACAGAAACTATTATGGCAATGTTTTTACTGAAGAACGAAATCAAAGATTGAAAAGATATTTCATGATTGGTTTTTCCTGGGATTTTAAAAACAAAAACACTTCAGTAAAGAAATAAACATTAAACACAAAACTGAAATTCAAATGAAAAAAATATTTCTATTTACTTCGATTCTAACCATGATTAATTTTTGTGTATGGGCTCAATTTGTTGAATCTGGTGAAATTGAATTTGAAGTTAAAACTAACATCAAAAAAACAATGGGTAGCAGCCCATGGGCAGAAATGATGAAAGATAAACTGCCCAATTTTAAAACTTCTTACTTCACTTATAATTTTAATAAAAACAAAAGCATTTATAAATTTAATCATTGGGAAAACAAGGAATCTCTTCCAGAGATGTTCAGGCAAAGTGATGAAAAAACTACCTGGTATTCTGATTTTAACACAGGTCAGTTAATAATGCAAAAAGATATTTTTGGAAGTTCTTTTAATGTTAAAGATTCATTGGTAAAAGTTGTCTGGAAATTCAGTAATGAAAATCGGATTATTGCAGGATACAATTGCCGTAAAGCAACTGGGATTATTATGGATAGTGTGTATGTTTTTGCTTTTTATACCGATGAAATTACTATTCCCGGAGGGCCTTGTAGTGTCAATGGTTTGCCGGGTATGATTTTAGGATTAACAATCCCAAGATTATATTCATCTTGGATGGCAACTAAAATTACCGTTGCTTCAAATCCGCCATTAATCACCGAACCAGCAGCTTTAAAAAATACATTTAATATGAAATCCGTTTATACAACAATCATTGAAAAAACAAAGGGCTGGATGGGAAATGAAGATGACCCGGAGTCAAGAAAATGGCTCGATCAGTTGATCTGGAATATTATGCTTTAAGGAAGAATATAGAACTGGATACTGGATGCTAGATTTTAAATTTATTCCACACCTATTCCATATGCATTATCCCATTATCCAGAATGCAGGATATCCCTTATCTCAATTCAAATCCATCATTAATCATAGCGCCTTTTTTTAAAACTACAATTCCATCTTTAACAGAGAATAAAGAGTGGTCAGAATTTTTGAGTTGATGACCTCCTATTATGGTTACATTATTTCCAATTCTACAATCTTTATCAACTATAACATTAGCCAATTCGCAATGATCGCCGATACCTAATCTGGGGATATTTATTTCATCATCACGTTTTATCTCATCCATTGTTTCATAAAAATCATTACCCATAATGTAACAGCTGGTAATTTTACTTCCTTTGCCTATTCTGCTTCTGATCCCAATAACGGAGTTGGAAATAGATGCTGCGTTGATTATTGATCCTTCTGCAATTATGGTTTGATTAATTGTTGTGCCACTGATTTTTGCAGGAGGCAGCATTCGTGCTCTGCTAAAAACCATTTTATCATTATCGAAAAGATTAAAAGGAGGAAGGTCTAGCGTTAACGCAAGATTGGCTTCAAAAAACGAATGTATGTTTCCAATATCTGTCCAATATCCATCATATTGGAAACTGATTACTTTGTATTTATTAATGGAATCCGGGATGATTTCTTTTCCGAAATCCGTGGCATCTATTTTTTCGGATTCAAGCAAACTGAATAAAACATTTCTGTTGAAAATATAAATGCCCATAGAAGCCAGATAATTTCTTCCCTGGTTTCCCATTTCTTCTCCAGTATTACTTAGCCATTCTGGTAAAGCCGCTGCGGATGGTTTTTCAATAAATGAAGTGATTATGTTTTCGCTGTTCGCTTTTAGAATTCCAAATTCAGGAGCATCTTTATCTCCAACAGGAATTGTGGCAATAGAAATATCTGCACCCGATTTTTTATGATTATCCATCATGAAAGCAAAATCCATTTGATAAAGCTGATCACCACTTAATATCAAAACATACTCAAAATCATTTTTTACAATATGCTTCAAAGATTGTCTTACAGCATCAGCAGTTCCTTGAAACCAACCTGGACTGTCAGGTGTTTGTTCTGCGGCAAGTATATCTACAAAGCCGCTGCTGAAGCCACTGAATTGATAAGTGTTTTTAATGTGCTTATTAAGTGAAGCAGAATTGTATTGAGTCAATACAAACATTCTATTTATGCTGCTGTTGATGCAATTTGAAATGGGGATATCCACCAGACGATATTTTCCTGCAATAGGAACTGCGGGTTTGCTTCTTGTGGCAGTTAATGGATATAATCTGGTTCCGGCACCACCGCCTAAAATTACTGCAATTACTTTTTTACTGATCATAGTTTTGGTTATCTATAAATTGAATGGTAAAGGTCGATATAATCCTGCGCACTTTTCTCCCAACTGGTATTGATTTTAATCATTTTTTTTCTGATGTTATCCACCATATCAGCATTTTCATAAAATTTTATGGCTCTGATAATTGAAAAAACAATGTCTTCAACAGTAGCATTGTTGAAACAAATGCCATATCCATTATCTCCAATATCAACAACGGTATCGTTCAGCCCACCGGTTCTTCTTACTATAGGGATAGTGCCGTATTTCATTGCATAAAGTTGATTTAATCCGCAAGGTTCTACTCTACTTGGCATTAACAAAAAATCAGCACCGGCGTACATTTGATGACTTAATTTTTCATTATACTCAATTTGAGAATGATAATAGCCAAACCATTGCTGATGAATTGCTGATAATTTTTTTTCAATCGTTTTTTCTCCATTTCCAAGAATCAAACAGTTGAATTTTTTATTTGATTTTTCAAATGCATTTGAAATGGCTTCAGGAAGTAAATCGGCGGCTTTTTCTCCAACCAATCTTCCTATAAAAACAATTAAGGGGAGGCTTTCATCAAATCCAAAAGCTTCACACAATTTTTGTTTATTTTTTCTTTTCCCTACAACAATATTTTTTTGATCAAATTGTTTATGAATTAAAGGATCTGTTTTTGGATTCCAAACACTGTTGTCGATGCCATTAATAATTCCTGAACATTTGCCTTTTTCAAACTCAAATAAAGATTCTAGTCCATTAGCTGTATTCATCAGTTCTTTCATGTAAGTTGGACTAACCGTATTTACTTTATCAGCACATTTAATAGCACAGGCAAGTGGATTGATTTGATTATTCCATTCTAGTAAACCGGCTTTCCAGCTATCATAAACCGGAAAGTATTTTTTGAAGGACCAATTCATCCAACCTTGATATTGAGCGTTATGAATGGTTAAAACAGTTTTAATGGTATTGAGATGTCTGTAATCATAACAATATCTCATAAAAAAAGGGATAAGTCCTGCATGATAATCGTGAACATGAACTACATCAGGCTGATGTTTCCATTTAGAAACCCATTCAATTACAGAAAGTTGAAAAGCAAGGAATCTTTCATTGTCATCATCATAGCCATAAATCTTTTGTCTGTCTAATAATCCATGGATATCTATACAAAACAAATTGAATTTTAAAAAGTCGGATTTTTCTTTAATAACAGTAAACTCTAATTGACTTTCTCCAAATTGAATAGCGCCTTTATGCACCACTTCCCATTCGTTATTATAAAGAAATGAAGTGCGATACATGGGCATCACCACTTTGGCAATATGTCCAATAGCAATTTGATATTTTGGTAAAGCCCCTACTACATCGGCAAGTCCACCAGCTTTTGCCATAGGAAAACATTCCGCGCTTACATGTAATATTTCCATCTCGGTTAGAAAAATTTCAATAAAATTACGATTGATATGTTTATGTTTTAAAAGATTTGTTTAGCAATATTATTTTTTCATTTTTGAAATAAATGCTTATAAATTTTAAAATTCTAACTAATTTCAACGCATAAACCAAAACTTATGTCTGAAAATCAAACAAACTATTCAACGAAACAAACCATTCCTACCAATTATGGAGCATTAGGAACATTAGTTACTGTGTTTTTCTTTTGGGGCTTTATAGCTGCTGGCAATAGCATTTTTATTCCTTTTTGTAAGCATTATTTCAATCTGGATCAGTTTCAAAGTCAGCTGATTGATTTTGCATTTTATACGGCTTATTATATTGGAGCCTTAGTATTATTTGCATACGGTTCATTTGGGGGTAAAGATCTAGTAGGAAAATGGGGGTATAAAAAAAGCATAGTTTATGGTTTAATGTTTTCAGCGCTGGGAGCTGCAGCCATGATTATCGCCGTTAATGCCAATACATTTTCAGGTATGCTGGTAGGTTTATTTATTGTGGCTTTAGGATTTTCATTGCAACAAACTGCCGCTCAGCCTTTCGCTATTTCTTTAGGAGATCCGGCAACAGGAACCAGTCGTGTTAATCTTGGTGGTGGAATCAATTCATTTGGAACAACAATAGGACCTATCGTGGTTGCATTGGCATTGTTTGGAACCACTGCGGCTGTTACTGATCAGCAAATTGCGGCTTTGAGCTTAAGTAAAGTAATCGTTTTATATACCGGCGTTGGAGGATTATTTATTGCTGCCGCAGCATTATTTCATTTTGCAAAAAAAGTGCCATCAGGTGTTATGGTTGGTGAAACAGAAAAAGCAAACAAAGCTTTGTATATGTTAATTATCATGACGGGTTTATTAGTAATCATGTTCGCTCCCGTTTTTAGCAGTTATAAAGTTGATTTAACCAATGCGACTGATGCAGAAAAATTAGCCATGAATTCTTACCGAATGAAATGGTTATTAGGCGCATTAGCAATTGTAGTTTTTGGGTTGTTATATGCGAATATGACCGCATCCAAAAAGCCTGAGGGATGGGGTGCCATGAAATATCCTCAACTTGTACTGGGAATGCTGGCCATCTTTGTTTATGTGGGTGTAGAAGTAGCCATTGGCAGCAACATGGGAGAATTGTTGAAGCAACCTTCATTCGGCGGTAAACAAGCTTCTGAAGCCACTCCATACATCGCAATGTATTGGGGAAGTTTGATGATTGGTCGTTGGGCAGGTGCCGTTTCTGCTTTTAATTTGTCTAAGAATACAAAGTTGATGCTTCAGGTTATTGTTCCCTTGATTGCTTTCGGGATTATTATTGGAGTAAATACTGTTGCACAATACGACATGAAACCACTTTACTATTATATTGTTTGTGTGATTATCCAGATTGCTGCATTTTATATCAGCAATGATAAACCAGCCAGAACACTGATGATCTTTGGTTTGCTTGGAGTTGTTGCAATGATTATTGGCACTCAAACCAGCGGCACAATTGGTACCTACGCATTTTTGAGCGGTGGATTATGCTGTTCAATTATGTGGCCATGTATTTTTACACTGTCTATTGCAGGGTTAGGAAAATACACCACTCAGGGATCTGCATTTTTAATCATGATGATTTTAGGTGGCGGTATCATACCACCTATACAAGGTAAATTAGCAGATGTTATTGGTATACAGCAATCATACTGGTTGCCGGTAGTTTGTTTTGCTTACTTAACTTTCTTTGCAATTATTGTAAAAGGGATTTTGAAGAAACAAGGATTTAATTATGATGAAGCGCAAACTTCAGCAGGACACTAATTTATAATTCAAAATTTAAAATTAAAAAGTCAAAAAAGAATTTTCAATTTTTGACTTTTTAATTTTAAAGTAAAGACTTCAATGCATTTTTTTAATTTTTAATTTTGACTTTTTAATTTTTATGAACAACAAATACGCAATTGGAATTGATGTTGGCGGAACAACTACAAAATTCGGAATCGTAGATAATAAGGGCGAGATTCTGGTTCAAGGAAGAATACCTAGTAATGAACATGATTTTATTGAAGATTTTATTCACGAATTGTACAATAAAATTTCTCCGATGATTAATCAAGTTGGAGGGATTGAAAATATAGTTGGCATAGGAATGGGTGCTCCAAATGGAAATATTTATACAGGATCAATTGAATATGCGCCCAATCTTAAATGGAAAGGAATTATTCCTATGGCCGAATTAATTACCAAGAAATTCGGCGTTACGGCTAAACTTACTAATGATGCAAATGCTGCGGCTGTTGGTGAAATGATGTTTGGTTGCGCAAAGAAAATGAAACATTTTATAACCATTACTTTAGGTACAGGTGTCGGAAGTGGAATTGTAATTGATGGAAAAATAGTGGTTGGTCATGATGGCTTTGCCGGTGAACTGGGACATACCATCATCAGGCCCGGAGGCAGAATGCATAAAAATACCGGAATGAGAGGAAGCCTAGAATCATACGCTTCTGCAACCGGTGTAAGAGAAACCGCGATTGAATTACTGACCACATTTCCGGATAAAGAAAGTTTGTTGAGAAATTATACCATAAATGAATTAACCAGCGAAACCGTTTTCGAGTGTGCTACTCAGGGAGATCCTATTGCCAACGAAATATTTGAATTTACCGGACAGATTTTAGGAGAATCACTGGCAAATTTCGTGATGTTTTCTTCACCGGAGGCCATTGTATTATTTGGCGGACTAACAAAAGCAGGAAATCTGTTATTGAATCCTACAAGAAGGCATATGGAATTAAATCTCCTGCCTATTTTTAGAAATAAAGTAAAATTAATTTTCAGCGAATTGAAAGAATCTGATGCCGCAATTTTAGGAGCGAGTGCGTTAGTGTGTTGATAAACTGAAATGTTTTACTGATTTGATTAACTTTGTTCGCTCATCCATTTTGCTCTTCCATATCCTGAAATCACATGCTTTTCGCTATGGTATGAAGATCGAACCAATGGACCACTTTCAACATAATCTAAGCCAATCTGATAGCCTATTTCGCGGTACTCAGCAAACTCATCCGGATGCACGAAACGTTCTACTGCGAGATGATTTTTAGTAGGCTGAAGGTATTGTCCAATTGTTATTACATCTACTCCACTATTGTATAAATCTTTTATGGTTTGAATCACTTCTTCTTTGGTTTCTCCTAATCCCAGCATAATGCCACTTTTGGTTCTCACGCCTCCATCTTTGAGTATTTTCAAAGTTTCCATACTTTGCCAATACTTCGCCTGAACTCTAACTCGGCGAGTTAATCTTTCTGTAGTTTCAATATTATGACTTACAACTTCAGGAGCGGCATCAATAATGCGTTGTATCTGTTCTTTATTAGATTTAAAATCAGGTATTAACGTTTCCAGGGTAGTTTCTGGATTAAGGGTTTTGACTGCTTTTATTGTGTTGTACCAGATGATGCTACCGGCGTCTTTCAATTCATCTCTGTCTACCGAAGTAATTACCGCATGTTTTACTTTCATTAAATGAATGGCTTCCGCTACACGTTGTGGCTCATCCCAGTCCACTGCATCGGGCCTTCCTGTTGCTACCGCGCAAAAGCCACAGCTTCGGGTGCA
>CANFGZ010000106.1 GCA_947446585.1 Chitinophagaceae bacterium
ACTTTAAAATAGTCATTGCCTCATCATTATAAGATGGCGCTATCAGCACTTCGAAAAACAATTCATTGATTGCTATTGCCGTTTCTATGTCTACAGCTGTGTTGCAAATGAGTACGCCGCCAAAAGCACTTTCCGGATCTCCGGCCAAAGCCTTATCCCAAGCGGCTTTCAAGGTTACACCTTGTGCGATACCACATACATTTGTGTGTTTGATGATTGCAAATGTTGTGGCATCAAATTCTTTTATCAGTTGAATAGCGGCATCAACATCAACTAAATTATTGTAAGAAAGTTCTTTGCCATTCAACTGAGTAAATACCTCATTCAGATTTCCATAAAAAGAAGCAGACTGATGTGGATTTTCGCCGTAGCGTAATATTCTTTTTTCTTTATTAAACGGAGTAATGAAAGATGCATTATTGAAATAATTAGAAATCGCATTATCATAATGACTGCATACGTCAAATGCTTTAACTGCAAAAAATCTTCGTTGCTCGTATGTTGTTTGTCCTTGTTGATTATTAAGGATTTCCTGAAGCAATGGATAATCATTTTTAGAAGCTACAACAGTTACATCCTGATGGTTTTTTGCTGCTGCCCTGATCATAGAAGGACCGCCAATGTCAATTTTTTCTATAATAGGCGATTCATCTTCTGTAATATTTCCTTCAAAGTTTTTTACCGTTTCTTCAAAAGGATAAAGGTCTACGATAACCAAATCAAATTCAGGAATCTCATATTTTTTCATTTCCTGCAAATGCACTTCATCATTTCTTTTTCCCAGAATGCCGCCAAAAACTAGTGGGTGCAGTGTTTTTACTCTGCCTCCTAGGATTGATGGAAATCCGGTAAGGGATTCGATGGGAACACAGGGAATATTAAATTGCTCAATAAATTCCCGGGTACCGCCTGTGCTGTAAATGGTAACCCCTTGCTGATGTAATGTTTCTGCAATTTCGCCAAGACCTTCTTTGTAAAAAACAGATATAAGTGCGGCTTTAATTTTTTTCATATAAATAAGAAAGATTTCAATAAAATATCTGAAATGAATTAATGAATGTTTAGAACAAAAGCTCCTTGCTCAACTATCGAAAAGCAGGGCAAATTTAACGCTTCACATTCTTTTTTCAATTTTTCAATTTTCCACAAACTGTTAGACGAATCAAAAATGATACAATGAGGATGGAATTTTTGAGTAAGAGTATTGATATTAATCTTTGGATTGTTTGAAAGAATAGCTATATCTGTATTGTAACTGACCGTATCCGAATTGAACTGAGTCGTTGAATCCACAATGACAATTTTAGTGTTGTAAAAACTTAATATTAAATTATTGTTACGCAAACCTGAAATTTTATTATTTGCTTTGTTTACGCAAATCGAATTTCTGGTAGGTGTTAAATAAAATCGATTTAAATCTGGTGATTGTTGTAAATAATGGTCTCCATGAAAATAATATTCATTTCCACGAATAAAGTCAATAGCCCGGTAGTGAGGAATATTATATACAATTATTTTTTTTTGATGATTCAACTTAAATGCTGCTATAGTATGAGTTGCCGTAAATAAAATAATAAATAAAAGCGTCCATTTGAAATATAATTTATTTTTTTTCACAAATGCCATTGAAAGTAAAATCACGATCGTATATAAGATTATTGTCGTTTGCAGATCTGCATAAATATTTTCTGTGATTGAAAAAGGCAATTTACTGATGAACAAAATCCATTCGTTCATGATGCTGATTAATTGTTCTGTAAACTTTCCAATATAAGATGCAAGTAAATTAAATGAAGAAAGCGCAATCAGCAAAATCTCTGCAAATAAAATTATTGTAGACAGTGGTACTGCGATCAAATTACTCAATAAAAAATAATTAGGAAACTGATGAAAATAATAAATACAAACTGGAAAAGTGATCACTTGCGCCGCTAAAGTAATGGCCGCCATTTCCCATATTTTAAGGGGCAAATATTTTTTGAAATCAAAGAGATGAAGAATAGGTTTTTGCAGCCACACAATTCCAATGATCGCAAAATAACTTAACTGAAAACCTACATCCCACAAAAAATAGGGATTATAACAAAGTAAAATAAATGCAGATGCGGCCAAAGAATTACTGATAGAAGACTTTCTTTTTATGGTTTCGCCGGTGATAATGCAGCTAAACATAACCGCACTTCTTAGTACAGATGCCGATGCTCCAGTCATTAAGGAGAATACCCACAAGCAAATTATCAATATGAAGGCTTTAATAATCTTGTTTCTTTTTATAACAGGCATTCTTTGTAATATCCACAACAGCAGCATATAAATTAATCCCAGATGTAATCCAGAAATAGCAATAATATGAACCACACCTGTTTTACTGTAAGCAGAAACGATGTCTTTATCCAAATCATTTTTATAACCAATCAATAACGCTTCTGATATGCCTAACAAACCATCTTTTGCGGAAATATATTTTTTTAATACTCCCAGTGTATGTTCTTTTAGCGAATAAATAACGTGTTTAAATATATTCGATTCATTTATTTTTAAATCAACGAAATCCTTTTCATTTAAATAAACCTGATGATAAATTTGCTGAAAAGCCTGATATCTTTTGTTGTCGAAGGCTCCAGGATTACCTGAATTTTTTATTGGCTGAATAGTTTTACGAATTAAAATAAGATTGCCATAGCGAATATTGATTTTATTATTTTCTTTTCTGAAAATTAAATTCAGTTTTCCTTTTACATTTATTCTTTTTCCAGATTTAATAATAGCCTTAACTGATGCAATTGTAGTGAAAGCACGTTTTTTTTCTGTTAGGGGTTCTTCTATTTTTAATAACAACACATCATTACTGTTATATTTTTTTCCAAACCATTCAGATTTATTTCTCCAGTCGTTATTCCAAGTTAACAACATTGCAAAAGAAGAAACGATAATGATTAATAATGCAGATTGAGCAAACTGAAATTTAAAACGAACTTGAATCGGTAAATAATAAAAGAGAAGAAATAAAATAAAAGACAACAGTAGAAATGAAAGAATAATCTTAACCGGAACCGGTAAATAGAATTGTATGACAATGCCTATAATCATTGATAAAACTATTCTTATCAATGGAGCTTGTTTCCATATAGGTATGCGGTAAGGATGCATACGCTAAATTAGAAAACAGTTTTTTATTTTTCGCTGAAGTTTATTTACTCAAATGCATACTTCGCTCCCTATATAATTGCCGGAAATAAGGATCGCGTAAATCTTTGATGAAACGAATGGCTTCTCCGGTACTTTTCATTTCGGGGCCAAGTTCTTTATTGACGCCGGGGAATTTATTAAAAGAAAAAACAGGTTCTTTAATAGCAAATCCTTTCAGATCTTTTTTGAAGGTAAAATCTTTCAGTTTTGCTTCACCCAGCATTACTTTTGTAGCAATGTTAAGATAAGGAATCTGATATGCTTTGGCAATAAATGGTGTAGTGCGTGAAGCTCTGGGATTGGCTTCTATTACAAACACATTTCCATCTTTTATTGCAAACTGGATATTAATTAGACCACGGATATTTAATGCCCTTGCGATTTTTTCGGCATATTCTTCCATGGTATGAACAATCAGTGGACTTAAATTAAATTGTGGCAACACCGCATTGCTATCACCACTATGGATACCCGCAGGCTCTATATGTTCCATCAATCCCATCACATGAAAATCTTTACCATCAAAGATGGCATCTACTTCTGCTTCCTGACAACGATCCAAAAAATGATCAATTAAAATTTTGTTTCCGGGCAAATGTTTCAGCAAACTTAACACCCCTTTTTCCAGTTCTTCATCATTAATAACGATACGCATTCTTTGACCACCTAAAACATAACTCGGGCGAACAAGTACAGGATAGCCTACTTTTTTGGCTACTTCTATGGCATCGTCTGTATTATATGCCGTTCCGTAATTGGGATAAGGAATGTCTAGTTCTTTGAGTAAGTCACTAAATCGACCACGGTCTTCAGCAATATCCATATTATCAAATGAGGTGCCGATGATTTTTATGCCTTTTTCATGCAGTCGCTTGGCTAATTTCAATGCCGTTTGGCCGCCAAGTTGCACAATCACACCTACTGGTTTTTCATATTCAATAATTTCCCAGATGTGTTCCCAGAAAACTGGTTCGAAATATAATTTATCAGCGATGTCAAAATCTGTGGAAACTGTTTCGGGATTGCAGTTAACCATAATAGCTTCATAACCACATTCCTTAATTGCCAGCAATCCGTGTACACAGCAATAATCAAATTCAATGCCCTGGCCGATTCTGTTTGGACCGCTTCCCAAAACAACAACTTTCTTTTTATCAGAAATAATGGATTCGTTTGAAATTAAATTTCCTGAAAGTTGTTTCTTTTCAAAAGTTGAATAAAAATATGGCGTCTTTGCTTCAAACTCGGCACTGCAGGTATCCACCATTTTAAAAACTCTGGTCATCCCTATTTCTTTTCTGCGCTCATATAAAAGTTCGCTGTTTTCTTCTCTCATGATTCTTACAATCTGCTCATCGCTGAATCCAAGTTGCTTGGCCTCGAATAATAATTCTTCGGGCAAAGTTTTAAGATCATATTGTGCAATCTGTTTTTCGCAATCACATATTTTTTGAATCTGATAAATAAACCAGCGGTCAATCATTGTGTTTTCGCAAATTCGCTTAATGCTTGCTCCTGCCATCAATGCATCTTTTATGCGAAATAACCGATCCCATTTTGGTGTTTTGATATACTCCAATAATTCATCTGTATGCATTAAACTCTTTCCATAATAACCCAAACCAACAGCTTCATTTTCCAAACTCTGACAAGCTTTTTGAATCGCTTCTGCAAAACTTCTGCCAATGCCCATTACTTCACCTACGCTTTTCATTTGGAAACCTAATGTATCATTGGCGCCTTTGAATTTATCAAAATTCCAGCGCGGTATTTTTACAATCACGTAATCTAATGCAGGTTCAAAATAAGCAGAAGTTGATTTTGTGATTTGATTTTGAAGTTCATCCAAATTATAACCCAAAGCAAGTTTTGCTGCAATTTTTGCGATTGGATAACCAGTAGCCTTACTCGCTAATGCAGAAGAGCGGCTCACTCTTGGATTTATTTCTACTACTACAATTTCTTCTGTCTGAGGATTTAAAGCAAATTGCACATTGCAACCACCTGCAAAGTTTCCAAGATTACGCATCATGTTGATGGCGGTATTTCTCATCAATTGATATGCCGTATCTGATAAAGTCATTGCTGGAGCAACGGTGATACTGTCACCAGTATGCACACCCATCGGATCGAAATTTTCTACAGTACAAATAATCGCTACATTATCCGCATTGTCTCTTAATAATTCTAACTCAAATTCTTTCCAGCCTAAAACTGCTTTCTCTACCAATACTTCATGAATTGGCGAAGCAACCAAGCCATTGTTCAACGCTTCATCCAGTTCTTCTTTTTTAAACACAATGCCACCACCCGTACCTCCAAGCGTAAATGAAGGACGAATCACCAATGGAAAACCAATTTCCTGAGCAAACTCTTTTCCTTCTAAAAACGAATTGGCGATTTTAGCCGGACAAACAGGAATGTTCATTTCTATCATCCATTGCCTGAATTTCTCTCTGTCTTCGGCTTTATCTATCGCTTTAATATCAACACCAATAAGTTTCACGTTATGCTTCTCCCAGATGCCCAGCTCATCCACTTCTTTACAAAGATTCAATGCCGTTTGTCCGCCCATTGTTGGCAATACTGCATCGATCTGATTTTCTTCGAGAATCTGCTCAATACTTTCTACAGTTAACGGAAGTAAATATACTCGGTCGGCCATCATTGGGTCGGTCATGATCGTTGCCGGATTGCTATTTATCAAAATAACTTTTACCCCTTCTTCCCGGATACTTCTGGCCGCTTGAGTACCGCTGTAATCAAATTCGCAGGCCTGACCGATAATAATTGGACCGCTACCGATAATTAATACTGACTGAATGGAATTGTTTTTTGGCATAATGAAAGTGCCTGAAAGTGTGGCGTGCAAAAGTAATTGGAAAAGGGAATGGATGCAAATTAAATTTTAGAAGTTGTTCAAAAGGTTTCAAAGGTTCAATGAGTTCAAAAGGTTATCCTTATCTAGCCTATCCAGCTTATCCAGCTTATCCATCTTATCCAGCCTATCCAGCCTATCCAGCCTATCCAGCTTATCCATCCCTCTCGAATCCGTATTTCTTTCTTCAAATCTATTTAGTCAAAAAAATAAATATCTTTACGCGCATTCAAAAAAACTGAGTCCAAATCAACACATCGTTTTATAAAAACACAATAAAAAGGTACAAATGAGAAAAATTTTATTAGTTATTTCTATTGGAGGGCTGTTTATTCAATCTTGTGACAATGAAAGTAAAAAAGTTGAACCAGTAATAAGACCATTTCCTGTTGTTGCTGCTGAGATGAAAGACTTAAATGGATTTTATACATACCCAACAAACATCACAGGACAAAATACAAACCAAGTAAGGTCGAAAATTCAAGGATATATCAAAGAAGTATATGTTGAAGACGGCCAAAAAGTAACTGCCGGTCAAATTCTATTCCGAATTGAAACTAATGTACAAGAACAAAATGCCCAAGCTTCTAAAGCACAAATAGGTGCTGCTGATGCAACAATTAGTGCGGCTCAGGCTAACCTTAAAGCAGCTCAGGTAGAAATAGATAAATTAACACCCCTCGTGGAAAAAGGAATTATCAGTAGTATTCTGCTTGAAACGGCAAAGGCTAATTACATGAAAGCACAAAGTCAAGTAAGTCAGACTAAAGCCAATAAAGAAGTGGCGAATGCGAACTATCAAGGTGTAGTGGAAACTATTGGTTATTCTATCATAAAAAGTCCTATCAATGGTGTGGTTGGAAAAATTAATGCGAGACAAGGAGCATTGGTCAGCCCAAGCGACCCTCAGCCAATAACAACCATTTCTGATGTAAGCAAAGTATATGCTTATTTTTCATTAACAGAAAAGCAGTATATCGACTTTTTTGAACAATATCCAGGTAAAGATCTAAAAGAAAAACTGGGAATCATCCCGCCTATTGATTTAGTTCTGGCAAATGGAAGCACTTACAGTGAAAAAGGTAAGATAGAAACTGCCACCGGTCAAATAGATCCCGGAACAGGAACTATTCAATTCAGGGTTGCTTATGCTAATAGTACAGGATTACTGAGCAATGGTAGCTCAGGAGAAATAAAAATACCAAGAAGTTATGGAAATGTATTGGTGGTTCCTGAGGCTGCAACTTTTGATCAACAAGGTTTCACTTATGTATTCAAGGTTATCAATGACACAGCCAGAGCTGCTGTTATTGAAGTAAACGACCGAGTGAATAACTATGCTATTGTTTCCAAAGGACTTGAGAAAGGAGATATAATCATTGCTGCAGGGGTAAATACGATTAAACCCGGATCTGCTATAAAGCCTAAGCCCGCAAATATGGATAGTATTGTAAACAACATTAAACCTGTTTTTTAATTAAAGACTCATGATTAAGACTTTCATTAACCGTCCGGTATTATCAACGGTAATTTCTATAATAATACTATTGCTTGGTGTGCTGGGGATGAAATTATTACCGGTAACTCAATATCCTGATATTGCTCCTCCAACCATTAAAATATCAGCAAAATATACGGGTGCAGATGCACAAACAGTTTTGCAAAGTGTGATAATACCTATTGAAGAGCAGGTTAATGGTGTTGAAGACATGACCTACATTACCTCTTCTGCAGACAACTCCGGAGCGGC
>CANFGZ010000107.1 GCA_947446585.1 Chitinophagaceae bacterium
AAAGACACTTTAGATATTTTAGTTTTTGGAAATGATGCCTGGACAATTGAAATCAAAGACCTCCCTTATCTTCAGGTTGGACCCTATCATACAAATACAGTTGCAGGTTTGGAGCTGGCCATGGAAATTTTGAGAAAAAGAAGAAACCCCAATAAACAGATTTTCATGATTACTGATGGAAAACCAACTTGTTTGAAAGTGGGAAAAAATTATTACAAAAACAGTTTTGGCATCGACAGGAAAATTTTAAACCGATGCATGAATCTTGCTGCACAATGCAAGAAAATAAAAATACCTATCACTACATTTATGATTGCCAGCGATCCTTATCTTCAAAAATTTGTACAAGAATTTACGGAAACGAATAACGGAAAAGCTTTCTTTGCATCTTTGGATAAATTAGGGGCTTTTATTTTTAAAGATTTTGAAAGCGGGAGAAGCAAGACAGTAATGTGAGCCGCTCCTACAAACCCTTTCCAAAAGAGAGGGAATTTGATAGCATTTAAAAAAAGGTAAGATTAAATAAGTATTGAATTCTAAGTAAAAGCATTCCATTTCACAATTTTGGAGATTGAGATGGCATTAATATAACACAATAATCTTCCCCTTGGGGGAATTAAATAGAACTTTAAATATGAACAACATAAAAACGCTAGGAGAATTAAAAAAAATCGGATGGATTTCAAAATCTATAAAAGATGAAATCAGAGAAAATCTGATTAAAAAAATCTCATTAAAAGAAAACCCATTCCCAGGGATTCTTGGCTATGAAGACACTGTAATTCCAGACACAGAAAGAGCTTTATTGAGCAAGCACAATATTTTATTTCTCGGGTTGCGCGGTCAAGCCAAAACAAGAATGGCCCGACAAATGGTTGATCTGCTTGATGAATATATTCCTGTAGTAGCAGGTTCCGAAATTAATGATGACCCTTTAAATCCCATTTCAAGATACGCAGTAGATACCATCGCAGAAAAAGGCGACCTCACTCCTATTGACTGGCTTCATCGTTCTCAACGTTATGGAGAAAAATTGGCTACTCCTGATGTAAGTGTTGCTGATTTAATCGGCGATATCGATCCTATTAAAGCAGCTAATTTAAAATTAAGTTTCGCTGATGAAAGAGTGTTGCATTATGGCATTATTCCCAGAAGCAACAGAAGTATTTTTGTCATCAATGAACTCCCCGACTTACAAGCAAGAATTCAGGTTTCCTTGTTTAATATACTAGAAGAAGGCGATTTACAAATCAGAGGATTTAAACTAAGATTACCATTAGATATCTTATTTGTATTCACAGCCAACCCCGAAGACTACACGAACAGAGGCAGCATTGTCACTCCATTAAAAGATAGAATTCAAAGTCAGATACTCACGCATTATCCAAAAACTATTGAAACCTCTTTATCTATAACGGCACAAGAATCCAATAAGATAAAATCGCAACAAGAAAAAATAAATGTAAGCGATCTGATTAACAGACTAATTGAGCAAGTTTCATTTGAAGCAAGAACCAGTGAGCTTGTAGATAAAAAAAGTGGAGTAAGTGCTCGGCTGACTATTTCTGCTTACGAAAATGCATTAAGCGCAGCCGAGAGAAGAGCATTAATAAACAACGAATCCAGCACACAGGTATGGATAAGTGACCTCACTTCAATCATTCCATCTATAACCGG
This sequence comes from Chitinophagaceae bacterium, assembly GCA_947446585.1. GTDB lineage: Bacteria > Bacteroidota > Bacteroidia > Chitinophagales > Chitinophagaceae > Ferruginibacter. The sequence goes on from CANFGZ010000107.1 coordinate 1,678, forward strand.
AAAAGTGGAGCTGGTTTATGAAGGCGAACAGGAAGGTCCTTTTGAAGTTGCTTACAACCTTTTGGAAAGAGCAACAAGAACCATTTTTGCAGACTATTTCCCCAATCCTGAATTGCTGAAGAAAAAGAAAAATAAAGAAACTGCAAAAGATGACAACCCTTATAAACCAATTATCAAATGGTTTGACCAAGGCAACAATCTCAATATTTTTCTTGAAACTAAAGATGCCGACAAGATTCAATTGCTTTATAAAGTAGATGGACTTTATGCTTTGGCAAAAAAACAATATCCCACTTTAAATGAAATGGAATTAGCGCTTTTGATGGAATTTATTTTACACGGATTGTCGGGATACTCCATGATCAGTAAAAAAGTAATGGAAGGGAAAATAGAATTTAAAGACTTGATGGGAAGCATGCTTAATATGGGAAGCCAGCATTTTACAGAAGAAGATTTTAATGAAACAGATTTTAATTAATTTTTCTATCCGGTTTTAGTAATCAATCAAATCAATTATTTTCTTGTAAATTTCATTAACACCAAATTACCTTCTTTCAAACAAAGAACGTTCTTGCTGTCAAAATTATAATTATCAACTCTTTCAATCATTTTCAAAAAGAGAGATTCCCCTTCGCTATCACAATATATTTTTGTGGTAATACCTTTGTTGAATTTAATGGTATTATTACTAATACTAAAGCTTGTGCTCCATAAATTACAACTCGTATTCCCCGAAATTTTATTGTCGTAATCGTTAAAAATAAACCATGGAAGTTTCTCGGGATAAAGAACATTCATAGAAACATCAGAACCCGTAATAGATTTCAACTTCCAGGTTCCAATCAGTTTAGACATTTCAACAGCAGTTGTATTTTCTGAAGATTGGCACGATGTAAAAGTGACCATGGAAATAATCACGAGTGCCTTGAAATATGATTTCATTTGGATTGAAATTTCGTTAAGGCAGGAATCCGATTTAATAAATATTCACCTCTCTTTCCAATCTGATTTGGAACTGCTGAAATACAGACTCAATAATTCGCTCACTTAGTTTATAAATATCGGCACCTGTTGCTTTGCCAAAATTAACCAATACCAATGCTTGTTTTTCATGACAGCCGACATCTCCTTCTCTGAATCCTTTCCACCCGCTTTGTTCAATGAGCCATCCCGCAGCTATTTTTACGTTACTCTTATCAGTTGGGTAACCAACAATGGAAGGAAACTTTATTTTCAATTCTTCATATTGAGCAATTGAAATTTCAGGATTTTTGAAAAAGCTTCCTGCATTACCAATAATTTTTGGATTGGGCAATTTGCTGTTTCGAATATTAATAACAGCCAATGCAATTCCTTTTATTGTCAAATCTTTTACCCCCATCCGTTCTAACTCTTGCGGGATGGCTCCATATGAAATATTAAAAACAGGATTTTTTTTGAGTTTGTAAGTAACCGATGTGATGATAAACTGATTCTTGTACTTATTTTTAAACACACTTTCTCGATATCCAAAATGGCAATCATTATTGGAAAAACTGATGATCTTACTATCAAAAAACGGTACGGCTTCAACAGCATGAATCACATCTTTTACTTCCACACCGTAAGCTCCTATGTTTTGAATAGGTGAAGCACCAACACAACCTGGAATTAAGGCAAGGTTTTCTATGCCACAATAATTTCTTTCGATACAAAACAATACCAGTTCATGCCAGATCACTCCTGCACCACATTTGATAAAAACAAAATCATCAGTTTCATTAGTTAATTCAATTCCGGATATCTCATTTTTTATGACCAATCCATCAAAGTTTCTGGTAAAAAGAATATTACTGCCCCCTCCCATTACCAAACTATTATTTTTTTCAATAATCAAACTTTCGGAGATTTCTTGAGCTTGTTCAGTTGATGAAATGATTGTAAAAAACTTGGCAATAGCCTCAATTCCAAAACTGTTGAAATCCTTTAATGATATGTTTTCTTTTATTTTCAATTTTGATATTTATACAGGATCTACATCTCCAATAATAGTAATTGATTTGTATATTTTTTCTGTCAGCAGCAAATTTATATGATGCTGAATTACTTTTTTATATTTCAAACTCATTCCTGTTTCTTTAGGCAACTTAATCATTATCTCCATTAAATACTGATTTCTCAATCGGCCAATTACAGGTTGTGCAGGCCCAATGACATTTTCTTTAAAATCAATTCTGAGTGACTGACTGAGTTTTTCAGCTGCATTTTTAACACGGTCGCTGTCTTTATGTTTCAAAGTGAGTAACACCAATCTGCTGAAAGGAGGATAAAAAAATTCTTTGCGATTGGCCATTTCATAATTATAGAATTGATTGAAATCATGTTGTTGAACCAATGCAATAACAGGATGTTTTACATTGATTGCCTGAATTAATACTTTTCCCTGCGCACCTTTTCTGCCTGCCCTTCCACTCACCTGCTCCATAAGTTGAAAGGCTCTTTCATTAACCCTGAAATCTGCAAAGCTCAGTAAACCATCTGCATCAAGAATTCCAACCAGACTTACATTATCAAAATCAAGCCCTTTTACGACCATTTGAGTTCCAACCAGAATATCTAGTCTTCCTTGTTCGAAAGATTGAATTAATGTATCATGAGCTGTTTTTCCTCTCACACTATCTACATCCATTCTGCCAATTTTGTAATCAGAAAAATCCGCTTCAAGTTGTTCTTCTATTTTTTCGGTACCAAAATTTTTCTCCATCCAGTTGGTCGTTCCGCAAGCAGTGCAGGAAACTAACTTAGGGTAAGTACTTCCGCAATAATGACAATGCAGTTTATTGCTGTATTTATGTAGCGTTAATGAAACATCACAATGATTACATTGAGGAATATAACCACAAGTTGCACAAATGATATAAGGATTGTAACCTCTTCTGTTCTGAAATAAAATCACTTGTTTATTATTTTCCAAAGCCTGTTGAATGGCTTCTTTCAATGCATCACTGATCATCATTTTTCCCTTCTGCTGAGCTTGGCGGGTATTTACAATTTCTATGTAAGGCAATTTAATGCCGCCGAATCTTTCCTGTAAGGTCACCAAACCATATTTATGCTGAAGGGCATTGTAATAACTTTCCAATGAAGGAGTACCACTTCCCAGTAATACTTTTGCATTAAATAAAGAGGCGTAGTAAATCGCGGCATCTCTTGCATTGTACCTGGGAGCCGGATCCTGCTGTTTAAATGAAGCATCATGCTCTTCATCCACAATAACAAATCCAAGGTCGCTAAAGGGGAGAAATAACGCGCTCCTTGCACCCAATACCGCCGACACCTCACCATTTCTGATTTTATTCCATAATTCAATTCTTTCCTGATCATTAAATTTGGAATGATAAATTGCAATATGACCTCCAAAATGTTTTTGTAACCGACGAATAATTTGAGTGGTTAATGCTATTTCCGGCAATAGATACAATACCTGTTTACCCTGCTGAATACATTGTTCAATGAGTTTTATATACAATAACGTTTTTCCGCTTCCGGTTACCCCATGAAGTAAGCAAACATTTTTTTCGCTAAACGATTGATTCAATTCTGTTAAACACCTTTGTTGTTGTTCTGAAAGTTCAAAATCAATTGAAATACTTTTTGGGATGACTCTTATCCTGTCGATATTTCTTTTTTCTGCAATAAGAATTTTCTTTTCGCATAAAGCGCTGAACTGAGCTGCAGATGCATTTGATTTTTTGAGTAAAGCAGATTTGATTACTTCTCCTTCTGTTTTTTGCAGATGAACAAAAGCAAGTAAAAGTTCCATTTGTTTGGGTGCTCCTTTCCAGTCGTTAAATAACTGACTTAATTGTTCTTCATTTTCATAAACCGGATTCAATAAAACAAAAGTTTCTTTTTTAGTTTTATATCTTTCGTTGAGTTGCTCCCAGATAAAACAAATATTTTTTTCTATCAGTCTTTTAATTACAGGATAAACATGTGCAGCATCGAGGATCTGTTGTATTTCAATCAGCTGTAGTTGTTTTTTTATGAGCAAAGCTTCTGCAACCAAAAATTCTTCGTCATCTAAATTATCAAATTGTTCTCCGGCATCTTCATTGAAAATAAGAATGGTTTCACTACTTAATTTAAAATTTGCCGGTAAAGCAGCTGTCATTACTTCCCCTTCTGTGCACATATAATATTCACTCATCCACTCCCACAACTTTAATTGTTGTTCATAAACCAAAGGCGTATCATCCAAAACATTAAGAATTGGTTTTGTTGCATAAGCGGGTTTGTTGGTAGAAATAGATTTTATGATTCCTGCATATTTTTTATTCTTACCAAAAACAACTTCTGCTCTGCAGCCTTTTTGTGCATTTTTCAGTAAATGAGGAGGAATATAATAGGTGTAAACGTTAGGCAGGGCTAATGGCAAAATAATCTCTGCCCAGTATCCAGAATAATCATCAGCAAATAATATTTGATTTTCCCCGGGCATTTTACATTCAATCTTTAATCCAGCTGGCTTTGTATTTTATCAATCCTTTTTCCATTGCATCATAAACTTTCTGTTTCAGTAATGGCAGATCTTCTATGGTATAACCTTCAACCGGAATTTCTTCTAAATATACAACTCTGGATTTACCCGGAGTTAATGTAAAGGCCCCTTTATAACTATATCGGTCATAGGTATCTAAAAAAAGCAATGGCTTAATTGCGGTTTGAGTTTGAATCGCAATTTTAAAAGCCCCATCGAAAAAAGAAATCAGTGGTTTATTAGTTGTATTAAATGTTCCTTCCGGAGCCAGTGCAATAGAAATATTGTTGGTTAATGCCTCTTTTAAATCCGCAATGCTTCTTGCCCGGTCTTCGGCATCTGTTCTTTTTACCATGATTACGGCACTTCTATAAATGAACCCTGCTATTGGGATGTCTCCGATTTCCGCTTTACCAAGCCCCCGCATATGTTGAAACCTGATTGCTTTAAGTAAGGTAAGAGCATCAAGGTAAGAAATATGATTGAAAACAAATATCACTGCTTTTTTTCTGTTGTGAGGAACCTCGTAAATATTACGTTGGTAAATTCCCCAAGACAACATGGCTATATCTATTGCAAATCTGGTAACCCTGTATATAACATTGCCTCTTGTTTTTTTAGGCAAAACAGCAGTGAGCAAAACAAAAGGGAATAGAATCAAAATAACGAGTAATAATACCAAAACAGCATAAATACTGTAAACAATCTGAAGATAACTGAGAATTTTTCGCATAATAACGGCGAATGTAAAGATAAAACACATGAAGACGTACAAAATTCAATAAAACTTATTGAGATTGAATTATTTAGAATTTGATTTGAGATGATTAATTTTGAAGATCCACTGGAAAATCAATCCCATTTCAAAAAAAAGAGCCCGAAATGCAACGCTTAAAAAGCACTATTTACGGCAATTTGAAGAAATTTATAAAAAAAAGCTTTAAAAACTGAAAATAAATAAGGTTAAAAGCCTACCTTTGCCGTCCTAAATTTGGCAACGTTATGTTAGCAGTAGTTAAAATCGCAGGTCAGCAATTTAAAGTAAAAGCAGGAGACAGTTTGTATGTTCCGCACATTGAAGGTAATGCAGGAGACTCAGTAGAATTTACTGATGTTTTGTTTACTCACAGTGGCAGCAGTATTGCAAGTGGATCAAATGTAAAAGCTGTTGTAAAAGCAGAAATTATTTCTGACCTAGTAAAAGGCGACAAAGTAATCGCCTTTAAAATGAAAAGAAGAAAAGGTTTCCGTAAAAAACACGGTCACCGTACGCAGTATACTCATATCAAAGTAACTGCAATTGCTTAATTAAATTTTGAAATAAAATATTCAAAATTCAAATCGTAAACAATGGCACATAAAAAAGGTGAAGGTTCCGTAAAAAATGGACGTGATTCACAAAGTAAAAGATTAGGTGTAAAAATTTATGGAGGTCAATCTGCGATTGCCGGTAATATTATATTACGTCAACGCGGAACCGTTTATCATCCTGGAAAAAATGTTGGATTGGGAAGAGACTTTACCATTTTTGCTATGCAAGATGGTGTTGTTGAATTCAGAAAAACAAAAGGAGATAAAACTTTCGTTTCTGT
>CANFGZ010000108.1 GCA_947446585.1 Chitinophagaceae bacterium
AAACAAAAAAATGGACAGCTGCAGCAAAAGAAATGTTTAATAAAGGAATTGAGAAGCTGGATAGAATGCATCCCTCCACTCCTGATTATTCTGTTATTTACAATCACCTCGACTTACTGCTTGATTTACCTTGGGAAGAATATACCGAAGACTCTTATGATCTTAAGAAAGCAAAAAAAGTTTTAGACAAAGATCATTATGGAATGGACAAAATTAAAGAACGCATTTTAGAGTATCTCGCAGTTTTGAAACTGAAAGGAGACATGAAGAGTCCGATACTTTGTTTTATCGGCCCTCCCGGTATTGGTAAAACGAGCTTAGGAAAAAGCATTGCTTCTGCTATTCAAAGAAAATATGTACGGGTTAGTTTAGGTGGATTACATGACGAAAGCGAAATTAGAGGTCACCGCAAAACCTATATTGGCGCTATGCCCGGAAGAATAATCCAATCGATACGAAAAACAAAGTCTGGCAATCCGGTGATGATACTGGATGAGATTGATAAAATTGGAAGTGATCATCGGGGTGATCCTTCTTCTGCATTATTGGAAGTATTGGATCCTGAACAGAACAATTCTTTTTATGACAATTATCTCGAATTGGAATACGATCTAAGTAAAGTACTTTTTATCGCTACCGCAAATAATATTAATAATATACAACCTGCATTAAGAGACAGACTTGAAATTATTGATCTTAGTGGCTATGCCATTGAAGAAAAAATTGAAATAGCCAAACAACATCTTTTACCAAAGCAAAAGTCATTGCATGGATTAAAGGAAAACAGTTTCAAAATGAATGATGCTGTTATCGAAAAAATAATTGCAGATTATACCAGAGAAAGTGGCGTAAGAGAACTGGATCGTTTATTAGCAAGCATCATGCGTTTTCAGGCTAAAGAATTAGTAGTAAAAGGGAAATTAAAATCCACCATAACTATTAATGATATTGAACGAATTTTAGGCAAATCAAAATTCAGCAATGAAATTTATAAAATGTCAAATGTTCCTGGTGTGGCTGTAGGGCTTGCCTGGACTTATGTTGGCGGTGATATCCTTTTTATTGAAGTTCAGTTAAGCGAAGGAAAAGGAGAATTACAAATGACCGGAAATCTAGGAAATGTAATGAAAGAAAGTGCAAGCACTGCTTACACATGGATTCAAACCAATGCCAAAAAAATAGGCATAGATCCTGAAATGTTCACCACAAAAAAGGTTCATTTACATATTCCAGAAGGCGCTGTGCCAAAAGATGGACCTAGTGCAGGTATTACCATGATGACGGCTTTAGCAAGTGTGTACACTGGAAGAAAAATAAAACCATTTCTGGCCATGACTGGTGAAATTACTTTACGCGGCCAAGTGTTACCGGTAGGTGGTATTAAAGAAAAAGTTTTAGCTGCAAAAAGATCCGGCATTAAAGAAATTATCATGTGCTGGCAAAATGAAAAAGATATCGAAGAAATTAATCAGAAATTTATTGGTGGAATTCAATTTCATTATGTAAAGACCATGCACCAGGTGCTGGAACTTGCTTTGGTGTAGAGCTGGATAATGCTAGATAGAACTGGAAGAGCTAGATAAAGTTGGATTAATTTCTTCGCTTTTCCATCCAGTCTTTTTCTTTCTCTGTGGTTAAAGCCTGCATCACTCCAGAAAAAAAGATAATAGCCACATTGATGAAAAGAAATAATAAATTGTAACCGTAGTATCTATCAATATCTGGATATCCATTTTTAAAAAATTCGATAAAGTCGATAGTAAGCACCGTTAACCAGCTTAATATTGCCATTGTAAAAACTAAATACGAAATCATCTTTACCGGCTTACTTGGATGATAAACAGTCTTCTTTAGAAATATGCTGTATACTGTTATAAACAAACAAGGGGTCAGGAGAATTATGATACACATATAAAAATAAGTGAACCAAGGAATCTGATCAAAAGAACTTACTATTAATCTCAAAAGCAGCATTAGCAATCCAATTGCTAAAACAAAGCCCACAACAGAAAAAAAGATTGTCGCGAATAATCTGAAAAATTTACCGGATTGATTGTACATTATAAATTATTCGTGATTTAAAAACTATTTAAAATAACTCAAATTTGTTTTGGGTGTAAGTGCCACCAAAGTATCGTACATCAATTTGATGGTATTTTCAATATCATCTTTATGAATCATCTCAACAGTAGTATGCATATAACGCAAAGGAATTGAAATCAAAACCGAAGGACAACCATCATTGGCATAAGCGAATGAATCGGTATCCGTTCCAGTGCTTCGGCTAACCGCTCTTAACTGAACAGGAATTTTAGACTTCGTGGCTACATCCTGAACTAAATCAAGTAATTTATTATGAACAGCAGGACCATAGCAAAGTGAAGGACCGCTTCCGCATTTACACTCCCCTTCAATTATTTTATTAATCATAGGGGTCGTACTATCGTGTGTAACATCAGTGATGATGGCTACGTCTGGCTTTATGCGGCGGGCAATCATCTCTGCACCCCTCAATCCTATTTCCTCTTGTACTGCATTAACGACATATAAAGCGAACGGCAATTTCTTTTTATTTTCTTTAAGTAAACGGGCTACTTCTGCAATCATAAATCCTCCAATGCGATTGTCAAATGCTCGTCCAATTAAAAATCCGTGAGCCAGTTCATCATAACCTTCTTCATAAGTAGCCACTGCCCCTATATGGATGCCCAATGCTTCCACTTCTTTTTTATTTCTTGCGCCGCAATCCAAAAACAAATTATCAACTTTGGGTTGAGGCTCTTTACTATCGTTGTTGCTTAGCCTAGTATGAATGGCAGGCCACCCGAAAACAGCTTTAACTGCACCCTTTTTGCCATGAATCAACACACGCATAGAAGGAGCAATCTGATGATCTACGCCACCATTTCTTTTTAGATAAATCAAACCCTCAGCAGAAATATAATTTACAAACCAGCTGATTTCATCCGCATGTGCTTCAATAACTACCTTAAATGGAGCTGTAGGATTTATAACTCCAACTGCAGTACCATAAGGATCGGTAAACATTTCATCCACATGAGGTTTCAAATAACTCATCCATAACTTCTGACCACTGCTTTCGAAGCCGGTTGGTGAAGGATTGTTGATATATGATTTCAGAAATTGATAAGCGGTATCGCTTACTAATGATTTTTTGCTTTTTGACTTTGCCATAACTTTTATTTAAGTAACAAATTAACTAAATAGTTGCGATATAAACCGATAAAGATGAAAACAACATTAACCCATCTACCAAAAAATAATAAAAATAATATCCCCTCTTTTTTATTGCCAACAAGTAAATGATGAAAGTAAGGCCTCCACATGACATCAGCACAAATAAATACCGATCATTTTTTATAAAATCATTCAGCCAAATCAGACTTATTAAATATCCTATCAACACAAAAATCATAATCCACAATAATGATTTTTTATTAACTGAAGTGGCTAAACTGGGCATATTTCGAATTTTGTCTATCGCCATATCTCGCGAATCAAAAATAATACAAAGCATCAGCATGAAAGAGAATCTCATTAAAAACAAACCTACCACTTCAGCAAAATGCGTTTTAATAAATCCTATTGACGGAACCATTACTGTAAAAAAACTCCAGGTTAGTGCCAAAAGAATAGTTTTAATAAACCCAAGATTTTTAAATCCAATAAAGGATTCTGAAAACAAAACCGGAATGACATACAAAAAAGTAAGCACTGTGGCCGAAATAACTAGTAACAAAAAATAAGGCATCTGCCACAGATAATCAATTACTGCTATAGTTCCTGCAATAAACAAAATGAAGTATGCCGAATAAGCATTAAATCTTAAAGGAAGCTGATTTTTTTTATCATTGTTCCATTTACATATAATCCAGTAAGCATTATAAGCCGAAAGTGTAGCAAAAAAAACCATTCCAAACAAAGCAGGATTTAATGGAAGAGACAGTAATAATAATGTTTGATAAACAAGTGCTCCTGCACAAAAGGAAACAAAAATTGAATGAGATAAGATGAAATTAAACCAACGCATTATGGAGTATAAAAATAAAAAGGATCTGTTGACTTAATAACATTGCTTTTATGATTGGCAAAATCTTTTACATACACTTCAAAATAAAGTGTGTCTGTAAAAGGTCTTGTATTGTGTGGAGGAGGAAGTACAGCGCCAAAGTCAACTGCAACCTGTGCATTGAGATTTCTTTTGTCTGAAATATTTATTTGTGGAAATGGAATAGAGTCCGGTGAATTTAATGAGTCGGCTGCATTTTTAACGTACACATAAGAAATTGAAGTATCTTGAAATCCAAAGTCTCCTTCCAAATCAGTAAGTTGAAAAGTTAGTACAGGACCATTTATACTATGATTATCACTTGACCATGAATTAGGACTGATTGATAAATACGTAATTTGTGGTACCGAAGTAAAAGAGTCCTTTTTGCAGGAGATTAGAAACAAGCCAGAAAGTATTACAATAATTAATGTACGCATCACAAAATGTTGTATTCAAAATTACTGAACCAAATTGATATTACAATCTTAAAATAAAACACCATTTTTGCAACAATATGGATGTGCAGTCAAAATATAAAAATTTAACAGAAAGAATCTTTAGTGTCAATCAAAATCACTTCGACGAACTGGCTATCGATATTTTCAATTTTCAGTATACCAATAATGTAATGTATCAATCCTATTGTGATGCTTTAAAAACAAACCCTTCTTTAGTACAGGAAATAAATCAGATTCCTTTTTTACCGATTCAGTTTTTTAAAAGCAGATCAATAAAAACATGTGATTTTTTACCAGAAATAACCTTTGAAAGCAGTGGAACTACTGGTGCTGTTACCAGTAAGCATGAAATAAAAGACCTGAATATTTATGAAGAAAGTTTCATGAAATGCTTTGAATTATTTTATAGCGATGTTAGTAATTATTGTGTCATTGGATTGCTTCCCTCCTATCTTGAAAGAAAAAATTCGTCTTTGGTTTATATGGTAAATAAACTGATAAAAACCTGCAATCATAAAAACAGTGGTTTTTATTTGAATGAATTTGAGGCATTAAAAAAAGTACTGGAAGAAAATGAATCTCAGGAAATTAAAACGCTGCTTATTGGAGTCAGTTATGCACTCCTCGATTTTTCGGAGCAGTTTGCTATGAAACTGAAATGCACTACAATCATGGAAACTGGAGGAATGAAAGGAAGAAGAGAAGAATTATCCAGAGAAAAATTACATGAATACTTGAAAACCAATTTAGGTGTGACTGAAATTCACTCTGAGTATGGAATGACGGAATTATTGTCTCAGGCTTATTCCAAAGGAAAAGGTATTTTTAATTGTCCTCCATGGATGAAGATTTTATTAAGAGCCGGAGATGATCCTTTAGAAATTCTTGAAAATTTCTCGAAAACCACTTACCAAACTGGAGGCGTAAATATTATAGACCTGGCCAATATAAACAGTTGTTGCTTTATCGCAACAGAAGATTCAGGAAAAACTTATGCAAATGGAAGTTTTGAAATCACTGGAAGGCTAGAACACAGTGATATTAGGGGTTGTGGATTGATGATACTTTGATGTAAGTAGTTTAAAATTTAATTTTTCGTTATTAGAAAAAGTCGCAATCTCCCATTTTATTCATTATTATTTTCATTTTTTTATATTGATAAGTCGATTTCCCATTTTCTTCTTTTTTCTTTTTAAACAAGAAATGTCCTTTGTCTGAATAGATCTCGAGACTATCTTTTGTTTTTGAAATAATTGTGTAGCAATATATACTGCTGTCTTTTTGCAGCCATTTGTTTTGTAATTCAAAAGGCCTGATGCATTCTTTTTTAATTTCGCTCCATTGGTATCCTGCAGAACCTATACAACCATGAACATCTCTGTCGTTTCCCACCATTTTATTTGATACATGTGGTGAACAGGAAAAGATAAAAAGCGAAAGAAAAAGAGTAGTATATTTTGCTGATTTCATAATAACGCTTAGTTGATTTTTCAATAAAATAATTACAACTAAACTAGTAATTATAAAGTAACCAACCAATTGTATTTTAAGAAAAAATATTTCAGCGTGAAATTAACTCGGAGGAATTTGAATCCATATCTTGAAGTCAAATTTATTTACGAAGCAAAAATGTAATTCATTTGAAATGTACTGGAATATAATTTTCCTTATTTTTTTGGTTGTCAATTGATATGAACAAGTGAGAATCCTTATTCACAATTCTTACTTTCTTATATTTGAGCCGTTATTTAAAATCATTTTATGAATATTAATGGAAAGGCCTTTAGGACCATCTGGGTAAAATCAGATGACGAAAAGGTAATTCAGATTATTGACCAGCGATATTTACCACACCAATTTATTACTGAAGATCTTTGCACTGTTGATCAGATGGCTACAGCAATTAAAGATATGCACTTAAGAGGGGCAGGATTAATAGGAGCTGCGGCGGGTTTTGGAATTTATTTAGCAACCCTTGAAGCACCAAAAGACAATTCATTTGATCAATTTATTTTACTTGCAGCAGAGAAATTAATATCTACCCGCCCCACTGCTGTAAATCTGGTTTGGGCAGTAAATAAACAAATGGAGGCCATTCGAAATGTTCATCACATTTCCGATAAAATAAACATTGCCTTTAACACTGCAAATGAAATTGCAGACTCAGATGCTGAATATTGTAGGAGCATAGGCAAACATGGCTATAAAATTATCGAAGAAATCAGCAAAAATAAAAATGGGGCTACTGTAAATATCCTCACACACTGTAATGCAGGATGGCTGGCATTTGTAGATTATGGCTCTGCAACTTCACCTATATATGCTGCACATAAAAAAGGCATAAATGTTCATGTTTGGGTAGATGAGACCCGCCCACGAAATCAGGGATCGAGTTTAACCGCCTGGGAAATGGAACAACAAGGAGTTCCTTATACTATCATTGCGGACAATACCGGAGGACATCTGATGCAGCATGATATGGTAGATTTGGTAATCGTTGGCTCAGACAGAACTACACCTACCGGCGATGTAGCCAATAAAATTGGAACCTATCTGAAAGCCTTAGCCGCAAAAGACAATAATATTCCTTTTTATGCAGCACTCCCCTCCTCTACTATCGACTGGCAAATGGAAGACGGAATTAGAGAAATCATTATTGAAGAAAGAAATGGAGATGAAGTAAAATATATCTCAGGACTTTGTGAAGGAGAGATAAAAAAAGTGTTGCTCACTCCTGTTAATAGTAAGGTTGCTAATTATGGATTTGATGTAACACCCGCAAGACTTATCACAGGCATCATCACAGAAAGAGGCGTTTGCGCTGCTAATAAAACAAGCATCCTTAATTTATTCCCCGAAAAAAAATAACATGGATGAAGGTTATATAAAATTCAACTGCAACTGGATTCAATCGAATGAGATTACTTTGGATAAAGTATCTGCATTAAATACATGGAGAGATATGATGTACCAAAAAGGGCTGATTGGAATGTATCCAGATGGGATTGGCTTTGGAAACATCAGCATGAGATGTGAAAAAAAAACATTTTTAATTTCGGGAACCGCTACCGGAGGATTGTCAACACTAAATGAATCACATTATTCGCTGGTCACTAATTATAATCTCAGTACTAACACGGTTACTTGTGAAGGCCCATTAAAAGCGTCTTCCGAATCACTCACCCATGCATTAATTTATGAATGTTCCGAAACAACAAATGCAGTGATTCATATCCACAATTTGAATTTATGG
>CANFGZ010000109.1 GCA_947446585.1 Chitinophagaceae bacterium
AATATTCACCAATGATATTTGTTATTGGAATATTAAAATGTTGTGCAAATAAAAAGTCTCTTTGATCCCCACAAGGCACGGCCATTATAGCTCCGGTGCCATATCCTACCAACACATATTCTGCAATCCACACCGGAATTTGTTTTCCGTTGAATGGATTTTCCGCATAAGCTCCGGTGAAACATCCTGTAATTTGTTTTACTTCGGACATGCGTTCCCGATCGCTTCTGCTTTTTACATAAGTCAAATAATCATCAATGCTTTTTCTTTGTTCTTCTGTAGTGATTTGATTTACTAATTCATGTTCGGGAGCCAATACCAAAAAATCAACACCGAAAATGGTGTCGGGGCGTGTGGTGTAGACTTTGATTTTGACCTCACCCCCAACCCCTCTCCTGGAGGAGAGGGGAGCACGTGCTTTCAACACAAATGAAATTCGGGTCAAAACATCTTCAACATTTTGTTCGACTTCTTCATTAGTGAACCTCAAGACTTCATAACCCAACTCCCCCATTACATGGGTTCTCATATCATCATATATCTTTTGCTGTTCCTCATTATGATAACCGCCGTCTACTTCTATCAATAATTTTTCATTCAAAAAAGCAAAGTCAATGATAAAATCTTCTATAACATGTTGCCTTCTGACTTTTGAACCCAGCTGATTGTTTCTTAATCGCTGCCATAATTTATCTTCTGCAGTAGTATTTTCTTTTCTATTTTCTCTGGCAAAATCTTTCAGCAATTCCCATGTATCAGGATCTGTAGTAAGAATACTTGTCTTGCCCCCCTCTCCTCCAGGAGAGGGGTTGGGGGTGAGGTCTGAACTTTGGGTGAGGCTGAATATCATCTCACATCCCTCACTCTTCCCTATCCAGTTCCTTTGCATCTCTTTCATGGAATCACTGAAATTCACCGTATTCAAACCTTCCAACAATCGGTCGGCATAATCTGTAATTCGTAAATACCACTGATGCATTTTCTTTTTTATAACTGGATGGCCTCCACGCTCACTAACGCCATTCACAACTTCATCATTTGCCAAAACCGTTCCTAATACTTCACACCAGTTCACATCACCATAAGCAGAAAAAGCTAGTCGGTAATTCATCAATATTTCCTGTTGTTTTGCCGAAGAGAAAGACTTCCACTCATCTGCAGTAAACTGATCTGATTCATGTTTACCGACACCATGTGCGCCAATGGTTTCAAATCTATTAATCAACGTATCAATCGACTCCGCCTTTTGTAATTCAGGATTAAACCATGATTTGAAAAGCTGTAAGAAAATCCACTGCGTCCATTTGTAATAATCAGGATTGCTGGTTCTCACTTCCCTTTCCCAATCATAACAAAAACCAATTTTATCCAACTGCTTTTTGAACGTCTCGATATTTTTTTCAGTGGTCGTTGCAGGATGTTGTCCTGTTTCAATGGCATACTGCTCTGCAGGCAAACCAAAACTGTCGAAGCCCATCGGATGCAAAACATTAAATCCCTTCAATCTTTTATACCTGCTGTAAATATCACTGGCAATGTAACCCAGTGGATGTCCAACATGAAGACCGGCACCACTCGGATAAGGAAACATATCCAATACATAAAACTTAGGCTTTTCGAATTGATTGCTTACCCTGTAAGCATTTTTTTCGCTCCAGTTCCGCTGCCATTTTGATTCTATATCTTTATAATTGTACTCCATATTTTATTTATTAAGGTTTGGATTGAGGGATAAAATCCAAATGCCGTTATCAAACTTCAACCAAGTCAGAGGGCATCTTGATGCCGAAAAAATCATCAAACTTAAAATCCCCAAACATTTTCATCAAAAATCTTTAACAAAAAATCAATTTTTGAAGTGCACAAAAGTAAAACAAAGCACTTAAAAACCTTTACTTTTGCAACAGATAACCCATTAATATTAATTAACCAGATTATTTATGTCACAATTCGGAAAGGCTTCCAGCAAGAAAGGCAAACCCTCATATGGATATGCAATTATTGGTATCGCCCTGGTTTTGTTTCTGTTTGGAATTGTAGGTTGGTTTTTTCTCAACCTTCGCAAAACTGGTGATTATTTTAAAGAAAACATTCAGGTACATACTTACCTCAACCGCGATGCCTCCAAAAAGAGAATCGACAGCTTGGTAAAATACATAGAGGCTATTCCTTATACCAACAAAGTTGATTACGTTACTAAAGAAAAAGCCATTCAAAAATGGAATACCGAAAACGACACCACATGGAAAAAATTCTTAAAAAATAACCCGCTTCCCGAAAGCATCGATTTTTATGTTAAAGCAAACTATGTAGATGAAGATAGTCTGAATCTGCTTTCTAGTAATCTCCAATCCAATTTTCCAGGGATTATTTCTGAATTTCAATTTCCTACCGAAACGGTAGCTAAGGTTAGTACTTATGTAAAAACCGCTGGTATCATTTTCTTATTTGCTGCTATTTTATTAACTATTCTCGTTGTGTTCTCCATTGATAATACCATCAGACTGGCTATGTACAGCAACCGCTTCTTGATTAAAACCATGCAAATGGTTGGCGCAACTAGAGGTTTTATTGCACGCCCAATTAACCAACGTGCGATTCTTAATGGCTTGTTTGCCTCGCTGATTGCTATTATTGCTATTTGGGGATCTGTTATTTTGATTGAAGGAATTTTGCCTGACTTCAAATTACTGCATGATAATACCGGCCTTATCCTTTTGTTCTTCGTTATCATCATTCTGGGCATAACCATTTCTCTCGCTAGCACACATCGTTCGGTAATCAAATACCTTCGTATGAAACTGGATGACCTGTATTAAACTATTTTTTTCCTATATTGCAACTCGAAAATTTATCAAATGGCTACCAAAGTAAAAAACGAACCAATAGTTAGACAATCTCTTTTTTCAAAAGAAAATTACCTCTTAATGGCAGCCGGATTAATCGTGCTTGCTATTGGATTTTTCTTAATGGCCGGAGGAAAAAGCCCTGATCCAAAAGTTTTTGACACTAAAGAGGTTTACAGTTTTACCCGAATAACGGTTGCTCCGATTTTAATTATTGTAGGATTTATCATCGAAATCTTTGCCATAATGAAAAAATCTAAGTCGAATTAATTTATTTTCCTAATAGAATACGAAGTCTCTCCTTCGTATTTTTTTTATTCTCCATTCAATGAATACGATTCAATCCATTATCATAGGAATTGTTGAAGGGGTTACCGAATTTTTACCCATTTCTTCTACCGCCCATATGCGTATTACTGAAAACGTTTTAGGCATCAGCAATACAGACAACTTTACTAAAGTATTTACGGTAGCCATACAATTAGGTGCCATTCTTTCGGTAGTGGTTTTATACTGGAAAAAATTCTTTCAATTTAAGAATCCAAATTTTTATATAAAACTTATTGTTGCCGTAATTCCGGCGCTTATTTTCGGGAAATTATTCAGCGAAAAAATAGATGTAATTTTAGAAAAACCGGCTATCATTGCTTTGATCATGATTGGTGGCGGAATTTTATTTTTATTTATAGAAAAATTATTCAAATCGCATACTATCGATACTGAAGAAAAAATAACACTTGCTACTTCATTTAAAATTGGATTGTTTCAGTGTCTGGCGATTTTATTTCCTGGGCTGAGCAGAAGCGCAGCTACCATCATTGGTGGAATGAGCTTGAAACTTACAAGAGCTGCAGCAGCCGAGTTTTCTTTCTTTCTCGCAGTTCCAACTATGCTGGCGGCTACCCTTTACAAATTATATAAATATCAATCCGAAAATGGCGGATTTTCTTCTAATGAAATCAAGCAGCTGGCAATTGGAAATCTGGTGGCATTTGTTGTGGCGTTGTTGGCTATAAAATTCTTTATCCAGTTTTTACAAAAACATGGTTTCCGCATCTGGGGATACTACCGAATTATTGTGGGTGCATTACTTCTTCTACTTTTTTATACGGGTTATTTACATTCTTAATTAAATTTGTTTCATTCCTTATTTTGAATTGTAGTATTTTCAATACACAATAGTATTTATGCAAACTGCTTCGAAAAAAGTTATCAATGGATGGGCAATGTATGACTGGGCTAACTCGGTTTATAATCTGGTCATCACTTCTACGATTTTTCCTGCTTATTATGAAGCTGTCACAAGCGATGGCGACCCTAACACCATAGATAAGGTTACTGTTTTCGGTACTACTTTTATTAACACGTCACTATACAACTATGCACTCGGCGTTGCCTTTATAGTCGTTGCCATAATGAGTCCGTTTTTATCTTCGATCGCAGATTACAAAGGCAATAAAAAACAATTCCTATTCTTCTTTTGTACTTTGGGAAGTATTGCCTGTGGCTCCTTATATTTTTTCGACAGTCATAATCTGATGTTTGGTCTGCTCGCTATGATTATTGCCTGCATTGGATTCTGGAGCAGTCTGGTTTTTTATAATTCATACCTTCCTGAAATTGCCGCTCCCGAAGACAGAGACCGTGTGAGTGCAAAAGGTTTTGTCATGGGTTATATTGGCAGTGTATTGCTTCAAATTATTTGCTTTGTTTTAGTGCTTAAGCCTGAATTGTTTTCTATCTCCACTTCAAAAGCATCACAGATTTCTTTTTTAATGGTAGGGATTTGGTGGTGGGGATTCGCCCAACTCGCATTAAAAAGACTACCCAAGGGGACACCCAAAAATACTATTCAAGAAAATAAAAATGTTTTATTAAATGGCTACAAAGAACTGATAAAAGTATGGAGACAATTGAAAGCATTGACTGTTTTGAGAATGTTTTTAATCTCATTCTTTTTTTACAACATGGGCGTTCAGACAGTAATGCTTGCAGCAACGCTTTACGGCAAAAGCGAATTAAAAATTCCTACAACCAATCTGATTATTGCTATCCTCATTATACAACTGATTGCCATTCCAGGCGCTTACACCATCTCTAAAATTTCAGAGAAAATAGGAAACTTTAAAACACTGATTATTTGTGTTTGTTGCTGGATTTTTCTTTGTATTGGTGGCTACCTCCTACCAAAGGGTGGAACCAACGAATTCTACATACTTGCCTTATGTGTTGGTTTTGTAATGGGTGGCATTCAAAGTTTGAGCAGAAGTACATACAGTAAGTTAATGCCTGTAACAAATGACACCACTTCCTTTTTCAGCTTTTTTGACGTTACAGAAAAAATTGCAATTGTAATTGGCATGTTTAGCTTTGCTCATATCACAGAACTCACGGGATCACAAAGAAATTCTGTACTCGCTTTAATAGTATTTTTTGTAATTGGATTGGGATTTCTTTTCATGGCATTGAAAAAACAAAAAGATTTAAATACTTAATTTCAAAGTAAAAAGCGAAAAGTAAAAATTAAAAACTGATGTTTTTTTTAATTTTTACTTTTGACTTAAATATATATATCATGCAACTTTACACTATTGATACAGGGATGTTTAAACTAGATGGTGGCGCCATGTTTGGCGTAGTGCCCAAAACCATGTGGAATAAATTAAATCCTGCAGACGAAAACAACATGTGTTCCTGGGCGTTACGATGCCTGTTAATTCAGGACGGAAACAAACTTATTCTAATAGATAATGGTATCGGCAACAAACAAGATGAAAAGTTTTTTGGGCATTACTATTTACATGGAAATGATACTCTTGATCAATCATTGGCTAAGCATGGTTTCTCAACTGATGATATTACCGACGTTATTTTAACCCATCTTCATTTTGATCATTGTGGTGGCAGTATTAAAAGAGAAGGTGATAAACTGGTGCCCGCTTTTAAAAATGCATCCTTCTGGACCAATGAACGTCACTGGCAAACGGCCAATATTCCCAATGACAGAGAAAAAGCTTCTTTTCTTAAAGAAAATATTATTCCTATTCAGGAAAGTGGTCAATTAAAATTTATTGAAAAAAATCAGAAAGACTTCCCTTCTATCATTCAGATAAGACAAGTATTTGGACATACCGAAGGCATGATGCTGCCACAAATTAATTATAAAGGAAGAACCATAATTTACATGGCGGATTTATTGCCTTCTGCAGCTCATTTGCCGCTTCCATACATAATGGCTTACGACATGTTTCCACTAACAACTTTAAATGAGAAAAAATCTTTCATTTCAGAAGCACAGCAAAATGATTATATTTTATTTTTTGAACACGACCCTTCAATAGAATGCTGCACCCTCAAAATGACAGATAAAGGAATCAAAGCGAATGAATATTTTAAATTAGCTGAATTGTAATTATTTCAATCCCATAAATGACGTCATCGGATACCGGAGATTTTTATACCCCATCATATCCACTTTAATACTTCCAACAACAATAGGACTTTCTACACGCAGTAATAAATGATTGGGATCGTCGCTTATCCAGGCACTCATTTGTTCGCCTCCTTCAAATATGGTTCCTTTTACCAACAAGGGCTTTATTTTAATAGCCCTGAATTTCCCGTACTTGGTTTTTACTTTTTCTTTTCCAATATACCTCAGATACAAATGATGAATCTCATCATCCAAAAACATATCAAATGGTATTTTATCGCCTGGTTTATATTTATCGAAATCAATGTTCCTAGTATAATAAACTGCACTCACTACATCCTGCATACAGTTTGTAATTTTATATGTACCATTAGTGCTCACTGCTGTGTTTGCTGTTTGATTAAAAGTTACACTGTTAAATATTTTAAAGCCTCCTTCATTCACATCTCTGATAAATTTACAAGGCAACATTGTAGCGGTATCAATGTAACTTTCATAACGGTCTGTTACTTTAAAAAAATTATCAAAAAAAGGATACGTAACCCCAACACCAACTGCATGATAAACCGGCTTCCCGTTAAACCTTTCTAGAGTTGTGGTAAATGTAGCCTCACCGGCTCCAATATATGCACCCATAGTACTGTAAAAAACAGTCATCTTTACCACTTCCCCCGACTGAAAAGAAGTATTCTTAATACCACAAAAATCACCATTGGTTTTTGATGCATGACCGGTAAATACGCCGATTGACAACAACACTGTTTTTAAAATACTCATTTGCTTTTTAAATTTTTTTGCTAAACATAAAAAAACTCCCAATGACAGCCGGTATAACAAGGTTAATAATCCAAATTCCAAAAGCCGCTGCTTGTATGCCTAGGGTATTGCTTGAAAGTAAACCAAATATCAATACACTTGCGGTTGCTCTAACCGGCAATTCTGTAAATCCTATGGTTGGTAATATTGCCATCGCAAGATAAAATACAGAAAGCAGCCAGAAGCATAAATAAAAATCAATCTCCACTTGAAGTACACTGAGCAGCAAAATGTACTGCAATATAAAAATCATATAACGGGCAAACGAAAGAAATAAAATTCTTAACAATATTTTTCTGTTGAAAAAATTTACAAATGATACATGCTGAATTATTTTTTTAAAAAACGAAATGCCTGATAAAAAACTAACTAGAAAATCGAGTCTAAAAAAAATCAACAGCAATAAGAATCCGGCAATACTACTGAACATTAAAACATACTGATTAAAAATCCAAGGCAACTCCTTTGTTAATTTGTAGTTTGCAGTAGCGTCTTTTAAGGTTATAATTGCAATGACACCGATAATAATAGTTATAGTCAGTTGGCTAATACTGCCAACTATTGTTGCCGAAATGGCCTTTATTCTATTTTCAGGCCTCAGAAACAAAATCCTTCCGCCAAATTCTCCCGTACGATTG
>CANFGZ010000110.1 GCA_947446585.1 Chitinophagaceae bacterium
GGTAAAAGATTTTCTAAAATTTTTAAATAAAAAAGGTGATTGTTTTGAATACAGCGAGAAACAGAATGTGAATGAAGAAAAAAGTCAGAACTCAATAATCGCTCTCGCTATCATTTTCGTTCTGACTTTTAGTACCACGTACGGGACTCGAACCCGTGATTCCTCCGTGAAAGGGAGGCGTCTTAACCTCTTGACCAACGCGGCATGCTTTTTAAGGAGGGCAAAGATAAGTGTGATAAACTTTTTATCCAAACTTTTTTGAAAATGTGAAGAATAATTCTGTTTTTCAAGAATTCATCGCAAATAAAAGACTGATTATAAACATTATTTTTTTTCATTCTTAAATCATAATAGAAATCGTAAATTTGCACCTCAAAATAGTTTTAAACAATAATATCTATCTATCATGAGTACAATTAAAGTTGCCATTAACGGTTTCGGACGCATCGGCCGTCTTGTTTTTCGTCAGATTTATAACATGCAGGGAATTGATGTCGTTGCTATCAACGATTTAACTAGTCCAGCAACATTGGCTCATTTATTAAAATATGACAGTGCGCAAGGAAGATTCAATGAAGAAGTTACTCATACTGAAAATGCTATTGTCGTAAATGGTCATGAAGTAAAAATATATGCTCAAAAAGATCCTGCTCAAATTCCATGGGGCGCTCATGGTGTAGATGTGGTGATTGAAAGTACGGGTTTCTTTACGGATAAAGATAAAGCTGCAGCTCATATTACCGCTGGTGCAAAAAGAGTAGTTATTTCTGCTCCTGCAACCGGTGATTTGAAAACAGTTGTATTTAATGTAAACCACGCTATATTGGATGGCAGCGAAACTATCATTAGTTGTGCTAGTTGTACAACCAATTGTTTGGCACCAATGGCAAAAACATTAAATGATCACTTCGGTATTGAAATGGGAATCATGAGTACCATTCACGCATACACAAACGATCAAAATACATTAGATGCTCCTCATCCAAAAGGTGATTTGCGTCGTGCAAGAGCTGCTGCTGCTAATATCGTTCCTAACAGCACAGGAGCTGCAAAAGCAATCGGTTTGGTGTTGCCTGAATTAAAAGGAAAATTAGATGGCGGTGCACAACGTATTCCCGTAATCACGGGTTCTGTTACTGAATTATATTCTTATTTGTCTAAGCCTGCAACTGTAGAAGCTATCAATGCTGCTATGAAAGCTGCCAGCAATGAAAGTTTTGGTTATACTGAAGATGAAATCGTAAGCAGCGATGTTATCGGAATTCATTACGGTTCATTGTTCGATGCCACACAAACTAAAGTTATGACAGTAGGAGATAAGCAAATGGTGAAAACTGTAAGCTGGTACGATAATGAAATGAGTTATGTATCACAATTGGTAAGAACAGTGAAGCATTTTGCTGGATTGATTTCGTAAAATCATTGTTTAAGAGGTTCAATAAGTTCAATACCTGCCTGCCAGTAGGCAAGAGTTCAAATGTTTGGCTTAATCAACTTATTGAACCTTTTGAACTTTTGGAACTCCTTGAACAAATAACAACAAACAACAAACATGGCTATTTTTTCTGAATATAACTTTTCCAACGCCAAAGCGCTCATCCGCGTCGACTTCAACGTTCCCTTGAATGAGAATTTTGAAATCACCGATGATACCCGCATGGCCGCCACAATGCCAACTATAAAAAAGATTCTGGCTGATGGTGGCAGTGTTATTTTAATGAGCCATTTGGGAAGACCAAAAGACGGTCCAACGGATAAATATTCACTGAAGCATTTAGTGAGTCATTTAAAAACTTTGCTTGGTGATGTGAAAGTAGAATTTGCCAATGACTGTATTGGACAGGAAGCGATTGACAAAGCAGCTGCATTGCAAAATGGCGAAGTGTTGTTGTTGGAAAATTTACGTTTTTATAAAGAAGAAGAAAAAGGTGATACTGCTTTTGCTGAAAAATTAAGCAAGCTCGGAGATGTATATGTGAATGACGCATTCGGAACGGCTCATCGTGCGCATGCCTCTACTGCTGTAATTGCTGATTATTTTCCTGCTGATAAAAAAATGTTCGGCTTGTTAATGGAAGCTGAAGTCATCAGTGCAGAGAAGGTGTTGCATTCAGCAGAAAAACCTTTTACCGCTATCATTGGTGGCGCTAAGGTTTCTGATAAGATTTTAATCATTGAAAATTTATTGAATCGTGCTACTGATATTATTATCGGTGGGGGAATGGCCTATACATTCTGGAAAGCGCAAGGAAAAATCATCGGCAACTCATTGTGTGAAGATGATCGTATGCCATTAGCATTGGAAATTTTAGCCAAAGCAAAATCTTTAGGTGTAAATATTCATTTACCAATGGATAGCACCATCGCCGATAAATTTGCTGCTGATGCGCAAACAACCAATTGCGAAAGTTATGGCATTCCTTCAGGCTGGATGGGATTGGACATCGGACAAAAAGCTGTTGCCGATTTCAGAGAAGTAATTCTTAAAAGCAAAACCATTTTATGGAATGGCCCTATGGGTGTTTTTGAAATGGAGAAATTCCAGAACGGCACCAAATCCATTGCATTGGCTGTTGCAGAAGCTACTAGCAAAGGCGCATTTAGTTTGGTTGGCGGTGGCGATAGTGTTGCAGCCGTGAACATGTTCCATCTCGCCGATAAAGTAAGTTATGTGTCTACAGGCGGCGGCGCCATGCTCGAATATTTCGAAGGAAAAGAATTACCGGGTATTGCTGCGGTGAAGAAAGGTTAAGGGTTGTGTGTTGTTCAAAATGTTCAATTCGTTTTCCCTTCTCAGCAATGTCTCCTGCAAAGGACGTTGCGTTTGAAGATGATTTGTTCAAAAGGTTTGTGGCCCATTATTTATAGATAGCCCACGGTTTCAACTTTTGGATTTTAAAAATCAACTTTTAAAATTCGAAATTATTGTTAGCCAATCGTTTCAAATTAGCCCAAGGTTTCAATCATGGGTGAATTCGAATTTCGGCGTTTAAGAAAGTTTGATTTTTCATCGATTAAAAAAAATATATTATTAGCCTATTCTTTAAAATGAATGGGCTTTTTTGTATCGAAACATTTCTTTGCAATCTTCATCAAAAGGCAATTTCTTCATGCATATTTGAAACATAAAATCTACAATAATTGACCTCATCTAATTAA
Organism: Chitinophagaceae bacterium; assembly: GCA_947446585.1. Lineage (GTDB taxonomy): Bacteria > Bacteroidota > Bacteroidia > Chitinophagales > Chitinophagaceae > Ferruginibacter. Next base: position 3,160 of record CANFGZ010000110.1, read on the forward strand.
ATATTTAAAAAACAAACAGCAAATCAATAAGCAAACACATGATGATCATCGCACTTAAACCACAAACATTTCTTACATTTATATTTTAACCAAATAAACAGGCATGCATCATTTAGCAGAATCGGAATTAATTATTAATAGTCGCGGAGCAATTTATCATTTGGATTTACGTCCCGAAGAACTCGCTGATACAATAATTGTAGTTGGAGATCAGGATCGCGTAGCAAAAGTGAGCAAATACTTTGATCGTATTGAACATCAGTTTAAACACAGAGAATTCATTACACATACCGGTTACATCGGAACGAAAAGAATTTCTGTTATTTCTACAGGAATTGGACCAGACAATATTGATATCGTTTTAAATGAAATAGATGCAGTTGCAAATATAAATTTCGAAGCTAGAGAAATCAATCCGGAAATAAAAAAGTTAAACATTGTACGCTTTGGCACTTCGGGTTCATTGCAGGAAGATATCGCCGTAGATAGTTTAGTAGTTTCAACACATGGTCTTGGGTTCGACAATCTGATGCATTATTATGTTCATAAAACTACGGATGAGGATTCAGATTTAATAAAGTGTTTCATTGAACAAACAGAAATGGACACCACACTTACCATGCCTTATGCATTTAGGAGTAGTGATTCTTTAATCAGCAAATTTGGATCTGATTTTCACAGAGGAATTACGGTTACCGCTCCTGGCTTTTATGGCCCTCAGGGAAGAGAACTTCGTTTGAAATCAGTAAGTCGTGAACATATCAATAAACTGACCACTTTTTCATATAAAGGAAACCGCATCACCAATTTTGAAATGGAAACTTCGGCAATTTATGGCTTGGGTAAATTATTAGGACATGAATGTTTAAGCATTAATGTTATAGTCGCCAATAGAATTTTAAGAGCCTTTTCGAAAGACAGTGATGCGGCAATAGAAAACATGATAAAAAAATCACTCGAAGTATTAGTTGCTTAAATTTACAACCACAATTATATAAAGGCATTATGAATACAATCCCTGATTTTACTATTTCTCCAAGAATTGATCAGGTAGGAGTAGAAGAAAGAGCTTCAAGATTTACCAAACGCAGCATAAAAAATGAAACTAAAATCATTGGTCTCAAGCTGGCGTTGAATATGATTGACCTTACTACTTTGGAAGGAAAAGATACTGATGGAAAAGTAAAGCAACTTTGCTATAAAGCAATGCATTTACATGATGTTTATGTTGGTCTTCCAACTGTGGCGGCAATTTGCGTTTATCCTTCAATGGTAGGTGTTGCAAAAAAAGCTTTGGGCGATTCAGGAATCAAGGTGGCTTCGGTGGCCACGGCATTTCCAAGTGGCCAGTCTACAAGAGATATAAAAATTCGGGATACGAAATTTGCGATAAGTCAGGGTGCAGATGAAATTGATATGGTTATTTCCAGAGGCAAATTTCATCAGGGTGAATACAATTTTGTTTTTGATGAAATAGCAGCAATAAAAGAAGCTTGTGGAAATGCCAGACTAAAAGTGATATTAGAAACAGGCGAATTGGGAACGTACGATAAAGTGCGTAAAGCCAGCGATATCGCCATGTATGCCGGAGCAGATTTTATAAAAACTTCCACAGGAAAAATTTCTCCTGCAGCAACCATGCCAGTTACTTTGGTAATGCTGGAAGCCATAAGAGATTTCTACTACAAAACAGGAAAGAAGATTGCTATGAAACCTGCGGGAGGAATTTCAAAAGCTAAGCTGGCATTACATTATTTGGTGATGCTCAATGAAGTGCTGGGAGAAGGCTGGATGAATAATGAGTGGTTTCGCTTTGGCGCAAGCAGTTTGGCTAATGATATTTTGATGCAGTTGATGAAACAACGGACGGGATTGTATCAGTCGGGAGATTATTTTGCAAACGACTAGAGATGTTTGTGGTTTGGTGTTTGTAATTTGGCGTTTGTTGTTCGAACTAATAATGGTAAATAATTTTAAATAGAAATAAACTTCTGAAATGGCGGTTAAAAAAAACACTTTAAAACTCAAATTCGACAGTTCTCGCAATCTGGCGCCTGCGCTTGAAAGCAAGAGCGTTGCAAAAATTGCAGAGCGTTATGATTTGTTTATCAACGGAAAATTTGAGAAGCCTTCATCGAAAAAATATTTCGATACCATCAATCCCGCCAGTGAAGAAAAATTGTCTTCCATTGCGGTGGCCAATGCTGCAGATGTAAACAAAGCCGTTGTTGCAGCAAGAAATGCGTATGAAAAAGGTTGGAAGAAAACTTCGCCAAAAGAAAGAGCTAAATATATTTATCGCATCGCCCGTATCATACAAGAGCGTGCACGTGAACTTGCTGTTATTGAAACATTGGATGGGGGCAAGCCGATAAGAGAAAGCCGCGATTTTGATGTCCCTACGGCAGCCAATCACTTTTTTTATTATGCAGGATGGGCGGATAAATTGGAATATGCTTTTCCTAACAGGAACCCTAAGCCGCTTGGAGTAGCCGGTCAAATTATTCCCTGGAACTTTCCTTTGCTTATGGCTGCCTGGAAAATTGCACCAGCTTTAGCAACAGGAAATACGGTTGTGTTGAAACCTGCTGAAACAACTTCTTTAACCGCTTTAAAACTCGCCGAAATTATTCAGGAAGCTGATTTACCTCCGGGAGTGGTGAATATTATTACCGGTGCAGGTGCAACAGGAGCTGCTTTGGTCAATCATCCCGATATTAATAAAATTGCTTTTACCGGATCAACAGATGTTGGCAAATTAATTCAGAAAGCTATTGCCGGAACCAATAAAAAAGCAACTCTGGAGTTAGGAGGAAAAGCTGCTAATATTATTTTTGATGATGCGCCTCTTGATCAAGCCGTGGAAGGGATCATCAATGGGATCTTTTTCAATCAAGGTCATGTGTGTTGTGCAGGTTCAAGATTGTTTGTTCAGGAATCGGTTTATAAAATCGTATTGCAAAAATTAAAAGACAGAATGGAAACTTTGATTGTTGGCGACCCCATGGATAAAAACACAGATATTGGAGCGATCAATTCAAAACAACAATTAGAAGTCATTAACAAATATTTAAAAATCGGCCAGCAGGAAGGTGCAGAAATGTTTCAGTCTGCATGCTCCATTCCTAAAAAAGGATTTTATTGCCGGCCAACAATCTTTACCAATGTCGCTCAATCAAATCGAATTGCACAGGAAGAAATATTTGGACCGGTATTATCAATTCAGACTTTCAGAACAGAAGATGAAGTCATCGAAAAAGCCAACAACACCCCATTTGGACTTTCTGCAGGCGTATGGACAGACAAGGGATCTAAGATTTTTAATATGACATCTAAATTAAAAGCCGGTGTCATTTGGGCAAATACATATAATAAATTTGATCCAACATCGCCATTCGGTGGGTTTAAAGAAAGTGGCTTTGGAAGAGAAGGGGGATTGCATGGGTTAGGGGCTTACTTGAAAGTTTAAAAGGTTCAATTCGTTCAATATGTTAAAAAGGTTAAAAGACCTAACATACAACACCAAACACCAAACACCAAACAAAAAAATATGTCAACAAAAAGACTCTCCGTCCTCAAAACCTACAAAATCTACATAGGCGGGCAATTTCCCAGAACCGAATCGGGAAGATATTATACCGCAACTAATGCAAAAGGGGAGCATCTCGCGAATATGTGTTTGTGTTCCAGAAAAGATGTAAGAGATGCAATAGGCACAGCACGTGGCGCATTTGGAGGATGGAGCGCAAGGTCTGCATTTAACCGAGGACAAATTTTATATCGCATTGCAGAAATGCTCGAAGGCAGAAAGGCGCAGTTTATTGAAGAGTTGATGTTGCAAGGATCGAGTAAGGCATCAGCAGAAAAAGAAGTAACGCTTTCAATTGACAGATTGATTTATTATAGCGGTTGGTGCGATAAATACCAACAGATATTCAGCAGTGTAAACCCAGTGGCATCCTCTCATTTTAATTTTTCGGCATTAGAGCCAATGGGAGTAGTAACCATTGTTGCCCCACAGCAAACTTCATTGATTGGATTAGTATCTGTAATGGCGCCTGTCATTGCTGGTGGAAATACATGTGTAATCCTAGCGTCTGAAACAAAACCATTATGTGCGGTAACATTCGCTGAAGTGTTGAATAGTTCTGATTTGCCCGGAGGTGTGGTAAATATTCTTACCGGAAAAGTGTCAGAATTACTATCTCATTTATCCAATCATATGGATGTTAATGCCGTTTGTTTTTCAGAATCTAATGCAACATCAATTAAATTGATTAAAGAAAATGCGTCTGTAAATGTAAAACGAACAGCATTTTATGAAAATGAAAAATGGATGGATGAAAACACGCAATCTCCTTATTTTATTAATGATTTTCAGGAAGTGAAAACCACTTGGCATCCGATTGAAAATATTGGTGGGGCAAAAGCAGGATATTAATCATTTTGTATGATTTAACAAGTTTTCGGAATAAATATTGATTAATTTTACAAAAAAATAAAAATTATATGAGCACAGGAAAAATTGCATTAA
>CANFGZ010000111.1 GCA_947446585.1 Chitinophagaceae bacterium
GGTTCTGCAACAAGAGGTGAAAATACAGAAGTTGTAAGAGGCAGCAGCATTATCTGCGCGCCTCCAGACTACAACCCAGATAATAATTTTGATAAAGATTCCAGTATAGCATTTGATGCAGATTTCGACTACTCCAATAGTGATGCTATGGGAAAACTTACTGCTTTTTTTGGATGTAAATCAGATCAGGTTGACAGAGAAGTTAGAGACGATAAAACCAATAAAGGATATGGTTCTCTTACCTATTATTTTATAAAAGCTTTGGAAGAGTTAGGCCCTAATTCAAGTTATAATAATTTGTTTTCCAAAATAAATGAAAAAATGGTGCTTGGTTTTAGAAATGAACAGCAGCCTGAAATTGAAGGAGATAATTTAAATCAATTGATATTTAAGGGAACGTTTATTGATCAGAAGTCTTATTATCAGATCACAAATATTAAATTCGATGAAATAACTATCAATGGCGGTAGTTTGCAAAGTATATCTGTGGGAGATTCTATCGGTATATTTCCAAATACTACGATTTCGGCAAAAGGGCAGGCCGCATTATTTACCGGTGTTATTTCTGAAATTCAGCCGTATAGCTCAACTGTCAAATTAACGCAATCATTTGATAACAGGAAAGATGCAGAAGTGTTGTACAGAGCTTTTGTCATCTACTCGGCAGCACCAGTAGTTAGGCTAAAATTAAACATCAATGTAAAATCCAAAGCGTTAAGAAAAGAATTGAATGCCGTATTTTCAAAAGAGAAAGCCATTGAATTGGCAGACGCTGATTTTGATTATCAGATAGCAGATACAATTTACAATGACAAGCCCGACTTTGTAGTTGTATTTCTAGGAACAAATAGAGAAAGAGTCCTTCGCGGCATGACACCTCTAAATGTAAAAGGAGACGTTATGAAGACAGATTCTTTATTGCAGTTTATTAAACAATCTATGAAAACGGATTTGTTTAGAAAATTGAATATAGAAGAAGAGTCTTTAAGTTTTGAATATAAAATAATTCCTTGTGCACTTGACGGAACTTGTATTTCTGACACATCAAAAGCAGCTAACGGTAATTTAAGATTTACTAATAAATCAAAGTTTAAGCTCAGTGTAAAAAATACAAGCGAACAAAGAATGTTTATTAATATTTTTGACATAGATCCAAACAATGTGTTAGCTTGGGGAGATCCAAAATCCAAAAAAATGCGCAATGTAGAATGCACTATGGGCGAGCAAAAATCTTTTATAATATCAATTTCTCCGCCATATGGTACAGAGCAAATGAAAATTATTGCCACAGACAGGCCTATTGATTTTAATGCTTTACAGGAAAACGGCACATCACTATTCAGGGGAGGAGATTCAAGCCCTTTACTTGATTATGTTGACAATTCGGTTAATGGAACCCGAGGTGCCGGCGGTGCTGAGGCTGCTGGCGCAACAGTAAAAACCTTGACTTTTGAGATTATTCCCAAATGAGAAAAATTATAGATAAAGGATGTTCGTTTTCAGTTTGTTAGAAATTGAAAGCTCATCAGACTTGGCCCTTCACCAACCGGGAATAGCTTGCCCCAAAACCTCGGAGATTAATAAGGGAATAACGTATTACGATACTTAAAAAAAATGCGCCAATTTATTGGGTGCCACAGTCATGGCTGCTTTTAATTTATGAAATAAAAAACTAACTTAGCCAAAATTTTCTAAATGAGATGTATGTAAGAGTCATCCCGTTATCAAACAGGACTAGTATGCCACGAAACCTTTTGGATTAGCAAGAACATAAAATGGACAAATAAAAATTATAAATATTAACACATGAATCATAAAATATTACTTCCGCTCTTATTGATATTTTCTATTCTTTCTTATGATACTTTTGCTCAATCGCATTATATTTTTGTCGTTGACAGAATTAAAAATACTCAGACTTTTAAACAAAAAGAATTTAAAAACGGCAGGTCTGTTGAGAAAGACATCAATAAGCCGGAAATAAAACAGGGAGACATCATCACCGTGAGGATGGTTAATTTCAATGAATTGATTTATGGTTTAGATGTTGAGGAGCATAGTTTGGTTAAGAAACCTGAAACTATGATTTCAAGTGTACTCAGCTCATCAACGGCATTAATGGCTACAAGCTTTTCCCCCTATGCTGCAGCGGGAGTTATGAATGATTTGGCGAGAAATATGCCAGCAGTTTCGCGAGGTGAAGAAACAGAATCTGCTGCTGTTCAAATTCAAAGACGTTTGGTAGAATATCTAGGGCAAATAATCGATGTGGAAAATGATATCAGTTCATTTTATTTTGATGAAGGACTTACTCTCGACGAAGAGAAGGTTATGATTGGCAATGTGGATAAAAAATATAATTCCAAAGCTATTCTTAATAACTATAATAAAATAAAATATGATGCCAAAACATTACTTGATTCTAACAGTATGAAATGGGCTGATATAGATGCGGTGCTATCTGATTATAATGAAGATTACGTTAACGAATTAGAAGATAGAATTAAAAATATAAAACAGGCATTGAGAGAAGTTGATTTTATTTCAGAATGTACTTTTCCGGTAAGTGAAAATCAAAATGAAAATAATTATTTTGACAAATTTAATCTTAAGATAAAAATTTATAAAAGAGCCACTCCTTTAGTGACAAAAACGGAAGCACAGCGATCAAATAAAAAATACAATTACAATGATGGGGTTGAATATGGTGATCAGTTAAATCAATGCATCGATATTTCTTTAAAAGTTAAAAATAAATACAAGCCTTATTTTAGTATTGGAGTAAACAGAATAGCAGTACCTGACAACAGATATTCTTATAACATCGATAATTATAGTTATATTGATTCAATTAAATTTAAATCCAGTGCAGCAGGTGGAGCAAAAACATCAATTGGTTTATCATTGAATTTTGATATACCCTTTCATTCAAAGAACATTAGTGTTGCAGGAAGTGTTGGCTATTCCATGGCTTTCTGGAAATCAGCAATCGGTAATGATGGTGACAATTCCAATAAGAAGGGTTTTGTTACTACTGGAATCAACATTGGGTTAAAGAAATTTCAATTTGTCAATTTATCTTTTGGATGTGCTTGGGGAGAATATGCTCAATTGTCGTCAAATTATCAGGCGGATAAATTTATTCCAAATAATCTCTCTGATGCTGAAATATCATCTGCAATTACCAAAAAAATTAGACCAGCTTTTTATTTCGGATTAAACATGCCGGTTTGGTAATATAGAGCGACGACTAAAAATCTTGCAGCATCAGATGCTTTAATATAAATAATGGCAATCCAATATAAGACTTGCTATTATCCTATACTAAAGCTTAAGCGAATTTTAAATATTCCAAAATTAAAAGTAACAATCATATTAGTATGCACAATTCTAATTATTCGATTGCATCAATTGATAACAGTAATTAAGATTAGATATTTGATTTGTTAGTAAAAAAACATTGTCAGTTTGTAATTATTGGAGCAGTAAGTAGCAGCAATTAATTCATAAAGCATGCAGAAAATCTTCTTCTTTTTTCTTTTTGTTGTAATAACTTTTGCGACTAACGCTCAGATACAACCGAGATTGGTATTGCCGGTGGGGCATACAGATTTGGTCAGATCTGCTTCATTTAGTGCCGATGGGAAGTATGTGGTCACCGTTTCTGATGATAACACTGCGCGCATCTGGGAAGTAATGAGTGGAAAGGAGGTTCGGTTGCTGCATATGGATAGAGTAAGATCCGCTTCGTTTAGCTCGGATGGAAAATATCTGGTCTCTGCTACTGGTGATAGTACAGCCCGCATCTGGGAAGTATCCAGTGGTAAAGAAGTTCATGTGTTACTGGGGCATAAGAGTTATGTTTATTCTGCGTCTTTTAGTACTGATAGCAAATATGTGGTCACTTCATCAGTTGACAGTACAGTTCGCATTTGGGAGGTATCAACAGGTAATGAAGTACATGTGTTGAAGGGACATACAGATGGGGTTAGGTCTGCTTCATTTAGTGTAGATGGAAATTACTTGATTACAGCTTCTGATGATAATACAGCTCGCATCTGGGATGTACAATCAGGAGTTGAACTTAGAAAACTGGAAGGGCATACGAGTTCTTTATTTTCGGCTAAATTCAGCGCCGATGGTAAAAAAGCAGTAACTGCTTCATGGGATAATACAGCGCGTATCTGGGATGTAAAAACGGGCAAGCAGTTACACCTTTTGCAGGGTCATACGGATGGCGTTAGATCTGCTTCATTTAGTGCAGATGGTAAATACGTGGTCACAGCTTCTAATGATAGTACAGCTCGAATTTGGGAAGTGTCTAGTGGAATAGAAATTCATAAGTTGAAGGGTCATGAGAGTTGCGTTTATTCTGCTTCTTTTAGTATTGATGGCAAGTACATAGTTACTGCATCTAATGATAACACAGCCCGCATCTGGGATGTACAAACCGGTTTAGCATTTCATATTTTACAAGGCCATGCGAGTTCAGTTTTTTCAGCCGAATTTAGTGCTGATGGAAAAAACGTGGTTACTGCCTCAAGGGATAATACTTCGCTTATTTGGGATGTTCAAACAGGAAAACAATTACATAATTTAGATGGGTATACGAGGGCAGTTTATTCCTCCGAATTCTCAGCCAATGGAAGATATGTGATTAATGTTTCTAGTGATACTACAGCAAGAATTTGGGATGTTTATAATGGAAAAGAAGTTCATGTGCTTCATGGGCATCATGATAAGATTAGGTCTTCATCTTTTAATGCTGATGGTAAATATGTGGTAACTGCTTCTGATGATAGCACAGCTCGTATATGGGATGCGCAATCAGGCAGGGAGTTACTTAGTTTAATTGGTCATACGAGTTGGGTGAATTCGGCCTATTTTAGTAACGATGGTAAATATGTGGTTACCGCATCTGAAGATGATACCGTTCGTATTTGGGATGCAAAAACAGGAAAACTGCTTCATCGATTATTGAAACAAAAATGGTTAAACTCTGCCGAGTTTAGTTCCGATGGGAAATATATCGTTTCTGCCTCAGGAGATAACACAGCTCGAATATGGGATGTAAAAACAGCCAGAGAATTGTTCGTTTTGCAGGGCCATAATAGTTCGGTGAAGTCTGCCTCTTTCAGTTCGGATTGCAAATATGTTGTTACAGCAAGTGAAGATAATACAGCCCGTATCTGGGATGCAAAAACAGGGAAGGAGTTGCATATTTTAACTGGTCATTTGAGTTGGTTGAAATCAGCCTCTTTTAGTCAAGATGGTAAATATGTGGTCACCGCATCAAATGATAATACCGCTCGAATTTGGGATGCACAAACAGGGCAGCAACTTCGAACATTACTAGGACATACAAGTTTGGTAAATTCTGCCAAATTTAGCGAAGATGGTAAATACATAATTACAACAGGCTCTGGTCATAGAACAATAATTTGGAACGCCAGCACAGGCAAACAACTTTATATTCGACTGCAATTAAAAAATAATGATTGGCTTATTTACGATAACGATAATCATTTCGACGGTTCAGAAGGGGCCATCAATTATTTATACCTTACTTGTGGTTTAGAAATAATCGATTTGACTCAGGTTAAAGATTCGTTGTGGATTCCAGGACTTGCAGGAAAAATATTAAGAGGGGAGCCCCTTCTTATCAATGATAAAGAAGCCCCTCGTTTAAGTGATTTAAATATTTGTGATCTCACACCTATAGTAGAAGAAATGCCGAGGGATACAAAAGACAATTTGTTATTTCAAATTAAACCACGCAACGGCGGACTGGGTGAAACGGAAGTCTATATTAACAGCAATCTTACCTATAAATATCTGCCAGAGCAATTAACAAAAACAAAAAATAATGAAGGTAAACTTGTTTATTTGTTAAGCTTGCCAAAGGATGCAATTGATCCTTATTTATCTGGTGGCAAAGGTTCTGCAAATCCTGTTCTTGTAAAATGTAAAATTAAAGGAGCCAGTATTTACAGCCGTGGTGCCGAAGTAGAAGTAGTTGCCGAAAATGACCCTGATCTTCCACGATTTTATGGGGTTTTTGTGGGGGTTAATGATTATAACAATATTCAAAAAGAGAACAGTGAGTTTCTTTATAAAAATCTCGACTATGCTTCCAAGGATGCCGGAGATCTCGCCAATATGGTTGATAATTCTGCACACGCATTATTCAAGGATTCGGCATTTATTTACCGTCTTACCGGAAAGCCTTTTATTGAACCCACTAAAGAAAATTTAAAAAAAGTTTTAGCAGAAATTGGTACTAAAGCAAAAGCTAACGATATCCTCTATATCTTTTTTGCAGGACATGGCGACATTATCAAAACAGATCAAAAGAAAAGCGAGATACGTTTTATGTTGCAAGGTGCGGATAAGCTCAATAAAAACTCGGGAGGTTTTGGAGTAGAAGAATTAACAGCCTGGTGTCACCCTCAAAAAATAAAAGCACAAAAGCGGGTTTTTGTTTTTGATGCTTGTCATAGTGGTCAGTTTGTAAATGAAACATATGCAGTATTACAAGGAGGTGTTAGAGGAGATGCAGAAGAAGTTCGTATCCGTCAGCTAGCCAGTTTGAAAGACAAGAATGGAATGATGATTCTGGCCGCCTCTTCCGATAATGAAAGTGCTTATGAAGATCCGAGTTTAAATCAAGGCGTGCTCACCTACCATTTATTGCAATCAGTAAAAGATGCCAAAGACAGTATTTTGCAGATAAATAAATGGTTTGAGTCAACTCTTGGTTTAGTAAAAGAATATGCCGTTGCAAATAATCGAAATCAAACGCCCGAAACTTTTGGTAATGGAAGATTTGAAATAGGCTATTTAAATAATACAGTTAAAGAGAATATCAATATTGGTGAGCCGAAGCCTAAAATAGGAACAAGTGTATTTATTGATCCAACAGGTGATGCAGAAAAGAATTATCCCGAATTAGAAAAGATGATAAATGAGCATTTTAAACAATCAGGTTCGAGGGGCGCTTTCATAAGTACTAGTTCCAATGAAAAAGCTTATTATGCAAAAGGCTCGATATTTTTAGAAAAAGACAAATTAAAAGTACGCTACACTTTGTATTATGGCGACCTGCCTATTGCAAAACCAATAAATATGCCGGTGATGAAAGTTTTAAGCGAATCAGAACTGGCATCTAAAGTGATAGAAGCTCTGGAAACCTCTATTAACGAATACATCAAAAATTCAAAAAAGTAAAGTAAGGGGGAAATGCAATTACCGAAAAGAGTTTAGCAGAAATGGAGTTACCATTGAAAGTTTCAAATATTATTGATAAATATAACAACGCACAGAAACATTATAATAATAGAAATTATAAAAGGGCAAGAATACTTTTTCAGATGATAGTATTTGAATTATCTGCTTCAGATTCTGACTCAACGTCTGGTATGCACATTTGTAATTCATCAGAAGATTATCTTGAACGGATTGCTGAAAAAGATTTTTAAGTTAAGTATTACTTCTGCGTTGCGATAGCATTTCTCATCCCTATTATATTTTTTATATTAGATACAAATAAGTATAGACACATACAGAACAACTAAATTAAAATATAAATGAACATAAACAAGCCCAAATTACCTGAAAACGAAGGCAGTTTTTTCTTAGAAGTCAAACAAGCTTTAATCGAATGCGAAACTGA
>CANFGZ010000112.1 GCA_947446585.1 Chitinophagaceae bacterium
ACGTCAAAACGAGACAGGACGCGACATTGAGCGACATACTGTGACGTAATTGGTGTTTTTTTGGATTACGTCACAAGTTGCAAAATAAATGTGTCGTTTTATGGCGTTTTAAGTCGTTTTCAGAGCCATGTTTTTCCATAAAAAAACCCCGATTATCATTGATAATCAGGGTTTTAGCTTATTTCTTGTTAGAAATGATGCGGAGACGGCGAGATTCGAACTCGCGATACAGTTTCCCGTATACACACTTTCCAGGCGTGCTCCTTCAGCCACTCGGACACGTCTCCGTTTTATTGGGTAGCAAATGTACGTGCTATAACGCTGAATTAAAAATCAATCTAACGCCTTTTCCATTTGCATACTGCGGGAACCTTTTACCAAAATTGTAGCATCAGAAAATTGTTGGGCAGCATACCATTCTCTTGCTGCTGAAGAAGTTTTAAAATAGTTGAAAGATTCATGAAGTGATGCGAATTGCTCACCAACTAAAACCACGTGTTTCCAATTGTATTGCTTAATTAAGGATACGATATTTATATGTTCTTGATGGCTCTCCTCTCCTAATTCCATCATGCCACCAAGCATTAATATTTTATTGTCTCCGGGCATTTTAGCAAAATTTTCAATCGCCAATTTCATGCTAGAAGGATTAGCATTATAAGCGTCGAGAATAATGATATTACCATCTTTTTTTAATAACTGAGAGCGACTGTTTGATGGAACATAGGATTCCAATGCATCAATAATTTTTTCATCAGTTACACCAAATATTTTACCGATACAAACTGCAGCCAACACATTGGGTAAATTATAGCCACCCACCAGCTGTGTTTTGATGCTATTTATTGTTGCACCTTTGGTGATACCAACTTCTAGGAATTGTTCGTCGTTTTTGATCACACCAACAACATCAGCATTTTTATTTTCAGAACCATAGGTGATAATTGAGTTTGAACCTTTGCTCATTTCCAGCAAGTAATCGTAGTCGTTGTAGATAACTATTTTACCATGAACTGATTTCAAATAATCAAACAATTCGCCCTTTCCTTTTCTCACACCGGCTTCACCACCAAAACCTTCTAAATGTGCTTTACCGCAGTTGGTAATCATACCATGTGTGGGCATCGCATATTTGCAATAGCCTTCGATTTCTTTTTGATGATTGGCGCCCATTTCTATCACAGCCATTTCGGCATCCTGTTTTATTTTAAGAATCGTTAATGGAATTCCAATATGATTATTCAAATTGCCTTCTGTGGTGTAAGTTTTATAAGTTGAAGACAACACCGAATGTATCAGTTCTTTGGTTGTTGTTTTGCCATTACTTCCTGTAATGGCAATGAAAGGGATATCAAACTGTTCCCGGTGTTTTTTTGCCAATGCCTGTAAAGTAGTAAGTACTTCTTCCACTTTAATAATCCTGTTATCATCAATCGATGTTTCTTCATCCACCACACAAAATGAAGCACCCGATTCCAGTGCCATTTTTGCAAAATTATTGCCATTGAAATTATCTCCTTTTAAAGCAAAATAAATATCTCCTGATTTAAGTTTACGCGTATCCGTTTGTATGTAAGGGTGTTGAAGGTAGATGTTGTAGAGTTCGTTAATGTTCATGTTTTTAATTTGGCGTTGTATGTTGTGTATTTGATGTTTGGTGTTTGGTTTAACAAATAATGCCAAACACCAAACGCCAAACAATTATTGTTATTTCTCAAAAACCATTATCGCATTCTCACTCGTAATTTTTTCCACTTCTTCAAAACTACAATTTTTAATACTTGCAATTTTTTCAGCGATGATTTTTAAATAAGAAGATTCATTTCGTTTGCCACGATGAGGAACAGGAGTCAGATAAGGCGAATCTGTTTCTAACACGATATGCTTCAAATCAATTTGTTCTAAAACCTTATCCAATCCTGCATTTTTATAGGTTACTACGCCACCGATGCCTAAATAAAATCCCAATTCAATAATTTGATTTGCCTCTTCCACACTGCCTCCAAAGCAATGAAATATTCCTTTTAATTTAGGGGATGAATGCTGTCTGATTACATCAATGGTTTCTTGTGTTGCATTTCGGGTATGAAGGATTAACGGTAATTCATATTGAATGGAAAGGGCAAGCTGAAATTCCAAAGCGTGAATCTGTTCTTTAATAAACGTTTTATCCCAGTAAAAATCAAGGCCACATTCTCCAATGGCATAAAATTTTTTTTGTGTCAAATAATTTTCAACAATCATTAATTCATTAAGATAATCCTCCTTCACTGAACAAGGATGCAATCCCATCATTGAAAAGCAACGCTCAGGAAATCGGCGTTCAAGATCAATCATACTTGAATGTGTATTACTGTCTATTGCCGGAAGATATAGTGATAAAATTCCATTATTTTCTGCTCTTTTAATTACCTCACTGATGTCTTTTTCAAACTCAGGTAAATAAAGATGGCAATGGGTATCTATAATCATGATTATTTAATTAAAACATCAAAATCCATAATAACACTAGTCATAATTCAAGTGCATTTAAAATGTGTTATACATATTCAAAAAGATATATTGGTAAACCACATTAAACTACTTATCTTGTTTACAGTTTTCATAGGGTACGGATTAAAAACGGGCCAGAGTTTCTACTCAGGCCTTTCTTTTTTTACAATATTTCTTTAGTTATTTTATCGAACACAAATTCTTGTTTAGAAAAGTGTTTCAATACTTCAGGAAGCGCATACCGCATTTTTTCATTTGCCTTCTCGCTGTCATGAAATACTATAATCGAACCATTGACTGCATTTAGTATTACATTCTCTTTACAAGCATCTTTAGAAATATTATTGTCAAAATCGCCACTTAATACTGTCCACATGATTGTTTTTAATTTAAACCGGTTCATGCCCAATTGCCTGATTTGAAAACTTGTTATTCTTCCATAAGGAGGCCTAAACAAATCACTGTCAATAATTTTTTTCGCTTTATCTATATTATCTAAATAAATTTTATCTTTTGTCTTCCAACCATTTAAATGATTGAAGGTATGATTACCTACAGCATGCCCTTCATCAATAATTCTTTTGTAAACTTCCGGATATTTTACAACATTATCTCCAATACAAAAAAAAGTTGCCTTCGCCTGATGCTTTTTCAATTCGTCTAAAACAAATGAAGTGATTAACGGATGAGGACCATCATCAAATGTTAGATATAGCCTGCGCTCGCTTGTCTTTATTTTCCAAATTCTTTTTTTGAAAAATAATGAAAACCAATTCGGTGTTTTAACAAAATATAACAATAGATTCCTTTTATTTATTAACTATGATTTATATCTTCAGTCTTCTTAAATACAAAATTATAAATTATGCAACCAAAAAAATTATTATTAGTAATTGCTACAGGATTTACTTTAATCGGATTCTCTTCATGCAAAAAAGACAAAACGATTGGTGATGGAGAAATTGAAACCACTTTCGATCTGTCTGGAAAGCAAGCTATCAGTGAAAGCTTAACTGATGATGCCAATAATATTTTAGAAGAAACAATTGAAACTGCTGGCTTATCAGGTAATAAAGCACCTATGATTAATTCTGGTACTAATAGTTGCGCCAGCGTTGTCGTTTCTCAAGGTGCCTTTCCAAAAACCATTACTTTAGATTTTGGAACAGGATGCACTAATCCTAATTCCAATATAACCCGTTCCGGAATTATTCACATCTTATTGTCAGATTCTTTCAGATTAACCGGTAGTACAGCAGTAATGACCTTTGATCAATATTATGTAAATGGTTATCACAAAGAAGGAATAATTACCTGGACAAATACCACAACAAACAATATAATAAGCTGGACACGTCAGGTAGTAAATGGAAAAATCACAGCACCCGATGGACGATTCTGGCTTCATAGCGGATTAAAACAAATTACTCAGTCTGATGGCGGCAATACTCCCCATTATATATTAGATGATGCATATACCATCACCGGCTCGTCTCAGGTTACAAACGCTTCTGGCAATACCCGTGATGCCATTATTGAAATACCCTTACACAAAAGAGTGAGCTGCGATCATGTTGATCAGGGTTCTATAAGATTTCAGGGGCCTACTCATTTTGCCACACTGGATTTTGGAAATGGACTTTGTGATAATTTAGCTACCATTTCAATTGATGGATATAGCACAAGAACCATTACTCTTCCTTAAAATATTTTTTTATATAGTGATGCTGCATTCAAAATGAATGCAGCAATTTTTTATCCTCCTCTTAAATAAATTCATTAAATAAAATTGAATATCTTCACGATTAAAAAAATATAATGAGTGTTCATATCAGCGCAAAATTTGGAGAAATAGCCCCAGTTGTTTTAATGCCTGGAGATCCTTTGAGAGCAAAATATATAGCCGAAAAGTGGCTTAGTAATCTTCAATTGGTAAGCACTACAAGAAACGTATTTTTTTATACCGGTACTTATAAAGATGTGAAAATTACAATCGGCGCCAGCGGGATGGGCTGTCCTTCTATCGGCATATATTCTTACGAATTGTTTAATGAATATGGAGTGGACTGCATCATCAGAATCGGCACTGCAGGTTCTTATCATGCTGATATAAAATTATATGATCTGATCAATGTGGATATCGCCTGCAGCGAATCCACTTATGCCAAATATGCTTTTGATATTGAAGGTAACAGCATTTCACATCAGGGAAAAGCATTTGATATCATTAATGAAACAGCACGTGAATTACAAACAACTTTAAGATCCGGCGCCATTCATTCTAGCGATATTTTTTACAGAAAAAATCCTGCTATGCCTGCTATTGTTGACGAACATAAATGTATGGCTGTAGAAATGGAAGCTTTTGCATTATTTGCAAATGCTCAAACTTTAGGAAAAACTGCAGCAACACTGCTTACTATTTCTGATGTGATCCCCACTCATGAACAAATTTCTGCCGACGAAAGAGAAAAATCTTTAAATCCGATGATTACGCTGGCGCTGGAAGCAGCGATTAAAATGTAGTTCAAGAGGTTTGAAAGGTTCAATTTGTTCAAAAGGTTATCGACTATTGAACCTATTGAACTCATGAAACCTTTAGATCAAAATATCCCGCTAATCAGATACGCAACGTCCCTTTCAGGAGACATTGCCGAGAAGAAATGCTTGATAACCTTTTGAACTTCTTGAACTTATTAAACCTTTGGAACAATCTTTACCAGCAGAAAAATTTCTCCCCAAAACCTCCTCCAAAACTTATCTTTGCAGCGCGAGGCAAAATTCGCAAAAAACAGACTTTTATGATGAACAACAGCTTTGGAAAAGTGAGGGTAAGATTTGCGCCAAGTCCAACCGGAGGATTACATCTTGGTGGCGTTCGTACTGTGTTATACAATTACTTGTTTGCCAAAAAACATGGCGGTGAATTTATCTTGAGAATTGAAGATACCGACCAAACTCGTTTTGTAGAAGGCGCCGAACAATACATTTATGATTGCTTGAATTGGTGTGGTTTAGAGCCTGACGAAAGCACCATCAAACCTGGCGAATATGGCCCTTATCGTCAAAGCGAAAGAAAAGCTATGTATCGCGAGTATGCCGAAAAATTGATAAAAGACGGCCACGCTTATTATGCATTTGATACTTCAGAAGAGCTCGAACAAATGAGAAATGATTTCAAGACAGAAGAAAATCCTTCTCCTCAATATGATGCTCGTATTCGTGCAAGAATGAAAAACTCGCTTACCATTTCTGCTGAAGAAGTTGAAAAATTATTGCAGGCAGGAACGCGTCATGTCATCAGAATCAAAATGCCTGAAAACGAAATCATCACTTTCAACGATTTGATACACCATGAGGTGAGTTTTGAATCTAATGTGGTTGATGACAAAGTGTTATTGAAAGCCGATGGCATGCCTACTTATCATCTGGCGGTTGTGGTGGATGATTATCTCATGAAAATCACCCATGCCTTCAGAGGTGAAGAATGGTTGAGCAGCGCGCCCGTGCACATCATGCTTTGGAAATATTTATTCGGATTGAACAAGATGCCGGAATGGGCACATCTGCCATTGATACTAGGGCCTAACGGAAAATTAAACAAACGCGATGGCGCGAAATACGGTTTCCCAGTGTATGCGATGAACTGGACCGATCCGAGAAACAATGAATTTACCGAAGGCTTCAAAGAAAAAGGATTTCTGCCAGAAGCCTTTATCAATCTACTTGCTATGCTCGGATGGAATAGCGGAACTGAAAAAGAAATATTTTCAATGGAAGAAATGATTGAAAATTTTTCTATAGAACGTGTACATAAAAGCGGCGCTAAATTCGATTATGAAAAAGCAAAATGGTTCAACCAGGAATGGATTAAAATATCAACTTCCGATTATTTGTTTCCGCTAGTTAGTGAATTATTAAAAAATAAAGGTGTTGACATTCATGATGATGACTTCTTGAAAAAAATAATTGATTTGGTAAAAGAAAGATGTGTTTTGATTTCGGACTTTTACGAACAAGCTGTGTATTTCTTCCAGTCTCCTGAGAAATTGGATTTAGATGCCATCAAACCAAAATGGAATGAAGCCAAAACAAGTTTCTTCGAATCATTTTGCAACAACATCAATGAAATTTCCTGGACTACAGCCGAAATAGAAACTGTATTCAAAAATTTGGCAACAGAGATGAACATCAAACCCGGAGAATTGCAATTGCCTATGCGCATCATGCTCGTTGGTGGTAAATTCGGTCCGGCTGTATTTGAAATCGCTCATTTGATTGGAAAAGAAGAAACAATTCTTCGCATCAAAAATGCATTAACCTTATTAAACAGTTAATTATGCAAAGACCTATCAGAGTATTAGTAGCAAAAGTTGGTTTGGATGGTCATGACCGAGGTGCAAAAGTAATTGCCACTTCATTACGAGATGCTGGAATGGAAGTCATCTATACAGGATTGCGTCAAACTCCCGAAATGGTTGTAAATGCAGCACTACAGGAAGATGTGGACGCTATTGGAGTGAGTATTTTAAGTGGTGCCCACATGACTATATTTCCAAAAATAATTGCATTAATGAAAGAAAAAAACATGAATGATGTGTTGCTCACCGGTGGCGGTATTATTCCTGAAGATGATATGCTGCAATTGAGTACAATGGGTGTTGGGCAATTATTTGCACCAGGAACAACAACAACAGAAATTGCAGACTATATAAAATCCTGGGTAAAAGAAAACAGAAATTTTTAAATTAATCTAATAGTTATGTACACCACAATTTTAACTCATATTGAAAATGGAATTTTCACGATTACCATTAATCGCCCAGATAAAATGAATGCGCTTAATAAAGAAGTGTTCACAGATATAGATAGTGCAATGGATGAAGTGTACAGAAATTCAGAAATAAAGTCGGTGATTATTACCGGATCCGGATCAAAGGCATTTGTGGCAGGAGCCGACATTGCTGAGTTTGCAAACTATACACATTCAGAAGCAATGGCGCTTTCAAAACGAGGCCAGGTTATTTTTTCAAAAATAGAAAATTCTCCGAAGCCTGTGATTGCCGCTGTAAACGGTTTTGCGCTCGGTGGCGGATGTGAGCTGGCTATGGCCT
>CANFGZ010000113.1 GCA_947446585.1 Chitinophagaceae bacterium
AAACAGAGATGTAATTTTGTTCATTGATGAGATACACACTATTGTTGGTGCCGGTGGTGCCAGTGGTTCATTAGATGCTTCCAATATTTTCAAACCCGCTCTTGCCCGCGGAGAACTGCAATGTATTGGTGCTTCTACTTTAGATGAATATAGAATGCATATCGAAAAAGATGGTGCATTGGATAGAAGATTTCAAAAAGTACTTATCGAGCAACCTTCTATTGATGAAGCTATTGAGATATTAAATAACATCAAAAATAAGTATGAAGATTTTCACAACGTTTCATATAGCAGAGAGGCAATTGAAGCTTGTGTGAAATTGAGCGACAGATATATGACGGATAAATTATTGCCCGACAAGGCTATTGATGTTCTTGATGAAGTTGGAGCTAGAAAGCACATCAAAAATATCAATGTTCCCGAAAACGTACTGGAGCTTGAAAAAAAGATTGAAGACATCAAGCTGGAAAAAAACAGAGTGGTGAAAAGTCAGAAATTTGAAGAAGCAGCTTCACTTAGAGATACTGAAAAACGATTGCAGGAAGATCTTGAAAAAGCAAAGTTAGAATGGGAAGAAGACAGTAAGAATAAACGTTACCCTATTGAAGAAGATGATATTGCAGAGGTGGTTTCGATGATGACGGGCATCCCGGTAAAGAGAATGGTTCAAGCCGAAACAGACAAACTTCGTCGTATGGCCGACGATCTTAAAGGTGCTGTTATTGGACAGGATGAAGCTATTACAAAAGTGGTCAAAGCTATTCAACGTAATAGAATAGGGTTAAAAGATCCCAAAAAGCCTATTGGTACTTTTATCTTTTTAGGACCAACAGGTGTGGGAAAAACAGAATTGGCTCGTTCTTTGGCTAAGCACATGTTTGACAGTGAAGATTCTTTGATTAGAATCGATATGAGTGAATATATGGAGAAATTTACGGTGAGTAGGCTGATTGGAGCGCCTCCAGGATATGTAGGTTATGAAGAAGGAGGTCAGCTAACGGAAAGAGTAAGACGTAAACCATATAGTGTTATTTTGCTTGATGAAATTGAAAAAGCACACCCAGATATTTACAATATACTTTTACAGGTGCTTGACGATGGACAGTTAACAGATGGCTTGGGAAGAAAAGTTGATTTTAAAAATACCATGATCATCATGACATCTAACATTGGTGTTCGACAATTGAAAGATTTTGGTGATGGTGTTGGATTTGCAACTCAATCCCGTCAGGAAAATTTGGATGAAAATAATAAAGCCATTATTGAAAAAGCGTTAAAGCGTACATTCAGTCCTGAATTTCTGAATCGTATCGATGATATTGTAATCTTTAATTCTTTGAACAAAGAAAATATATTTCAGATCATTGACATTTTAATGAAAGGAGTGATGAAGCGTTTGATTAATCTTGGTTTTACACTTGAACTGGCGGATGATGCTAAAGATTTTATTGCCGAAAAAGGATATGATAGTCAGTTTGGGGCAAGACCACTTCACCGTGCTATTCAAAAATATCTTGAAGATCCTCTGGCAGAAGAAATTCTCAATATGACCATAAAGGCAGGAGACACAATGCTGGCCGAATTAGATAAAGAGGCCGGAAAAATCAGGTTCAAATTAAAAGAAGAACCAAAGAAAAAAGAGAAGAAATCGCAAGCCTAATACCCATTAATTTGGCAGAACGCCCCTAAAACAGGGGCGTTTTTTATTTAAACCCGGATTTTTGGGTTGAATTAAATCAGACATAAAAAAATAGGCTGCGTTAAAAAGATTATTTTATTTTACATGACAATTTGTAATGGATGAGTATGAAAAAGATAATTGTAACTATAGATGGTTGGTCTTCCTGTGGAAAAAGCACCTTGGCAAAACAATTAGCTAAATCGTTGGGATATGTTTATATCGACAGTGGCGCCATGTACAGAGCCATTACGCTTTATTTTTTGAGAAATCATATTGATTGGACCGAAAAAAATGCTGTTGATGAGGCACTCGATAACGTAAATCTTCATTTTATTTATAACAATAAATCATTGCATTCCGAAATGCATCTCAATGAAGAAAATGTAGAATATTTAATCAGAGATTTAGTGGTTGCCGAAAAAGTAAGTGAGGTAGCTACAATCGCCCAGGTAAGAACTTTTGCTGTAGCTCAACAACAAAAAATGGGTTCCGAAAAAGGAATTGTAATGGATGGAAGAGACATTGGCACTACCGTTTTTCCGGATGCTGAATTGAAAATATTTATGACTGCAGATATTCTCGTGAGGGTAGAAAGAAGATTCAAAGAGATGTATGAAAAAAATCCAAACGTGTCTATTGAGGAAGTGAAAAATAATCTTGAAATGAGAGATTATATAGATTCAAACAGAGAAGTCAGTCCTCTAAGAATGGCTGAAGATGCCATTCTGCTTAATAACACTCAGTTAACCATGGAAGAACAACTTGATTTTGCTTTGAAACTTGTTGCCAAAAAATTGTAAAGAATATTTTGGTTCTCTATATTTAAAAAAGAATTCTACTTTAGAGATATATCGAAATCACTTTTTCAAATTCTTCAGCAGAAATAAAATAGCCGGCTATTTTTCTGATAACTTGCTCAACCAATGCATCAGGACAACTGGCGCCACTGGTCATTAATATTTTTATAGGCATTTTGTTTGGTAAAAAAGGAATGGTCTTCAATTCTTTTTTATGATGAAAGTCGAAATGAAAAATTTCATCTTTAGAAACAATTCTTTCTGCACTGTCAATATAATAAGTAGGCAATTTTTCTTCACACAGTTCAACCAGATGAGAAGTATTGCTGCTATTATATCCTCCAACAACAATGGCCAAATCTGCATTTTGCTGTAATAATCCAAACACCGCTGACTGGTTATCGTTAGTTGCATAACAAAGGGTGTCGCGTGTGTCGGCAAATCTTTCACTGATATTGGCCTCTGTTAGATTGTATTTATTGGCCATCGTTTGTTTAAGAAAATCGGCAATAGCTTGTGTATCGGACGCCAGCATAGTAGTTTGATTCACCACCCCAATTCTGTCCAGATCTTTTGTAACATCAAAGCCATTAGAATATCGTCCCTCAAAAGCAATATAAAAATCATCAGGATTATGCAATCCTGAAATAAAACCAGACAGCAACTCGGCTTCTTTAATATCATTAATAACAACAGAAGGAGTATTTAAGGAGGCATGAGAGAAAGTGGCTCTTGTTTCCTCGTGGCTTGGTTTCCCATGAACTACAATGCTGTAATTCTTTTTTGCAATCTGATTACCTCGGTTCCATACTTTTTCTACAAAAGGACAAGTGGTATTATATTTTTCAATGGAAATACCGATTTTTTTCAACTTGTCTTCAATTTCAAGTGTTGTTCCAAAAGCCGGAATAATAACAACATCATCCTTACTCAACTCTTCAAATGGTATCAGATTGTTTCCTTTTGTATCCTGTATAAACCGAACCCCTCTCTCTAAAAGATCTCTATTAACAGAAGGGTTATGGATCATTTCACTGAGAAGAAAGATTCTTTTTTCCGAATTCTCATTAATCGTTCGGAATGCAATCTCAATAGCATTTTCAACACCATAACAAAAACCAAAATGACGGGCAAGGTATATCTGTACCGGTCCGAAATCCAGAAGTGCAGGACTAAAATCCTTTTTAAGTTTATCAAGCTGTTTTCTGTTTTCCTTTATACTGGAAATTAGTTGGCTTCTGTATGTAAATGGAATTGTAAATTGCTTCATCTTTATTTATAAAAAGACAAAGGTACAATCTTGATTTGAAGTATCGAACAAGATTGCAGTCAACCCTATTAATAACTAAAATTTGGTGGTCATGTTGGATAACAATAAGGTGTTAGAATATCTATCCGGTTCAACAATTTATGAAGTTAACCTTAGGCAGTTTACTCAAAAAGGAGATATCATTTCTTTTATGGAGCATTTGCCAAGGTTAAAAAGTATGGGAGTCAGTATCATCTGGCTGATGCCTATTCATCCTATTGGTATCAAAAACAGGAAGGGTTCATTAGGAAGTTATTATTGCAGCAGAAATTTTTTCGAGTTAAATGAAGAATATGGTACTAAATCAGACTTTAAAAAACTGGTTACTGCGGTACATGATTCAGGGATGAAAATAATTATTGATTGGGTAGCAAATCATGCGGCCTGGGATAATAACTGGACATTGACCAATCCAGATTTTTTTCTTAGAGATGAACAAGGTGAATTTATTTCCCCTTACGATTGGACTGATGTAATTCAAATTGATCATAATAATGAGGCAGCTCACGATGCGATGAGAAATGCGATGTGCTATTGGGTAAATGAATTTGATATAGATGGGTTCAGGGCTGATTTGGCTCATCTTACTCCTTTAAGATTCTGGATAAAAGCAAGGGTGTTAACTGAGCAAATAAAACCTGATTTAATATGGTTAGCAGAAACGGAAGAGATCGATTACTATCAGGCCTTTGATATTTTTTATGCATGGAAATGGATGCATAAAACAGCGTCTTTTTTCAAAGAAAACCAAGCGCTGTCTTCGTTAATAAATTTGCTTAACGAAGAAAAAGAATTTTATCCTGAAAAAGCTTTGCAAATGTTTTTCACCAGCAACCATGATGAAAACAGCTGGAATGGAACAGAGTATGAAAAATATGGAGTTTATGCAAAGGCGTTGTCTGTATTTAGTTTTTTTTATCCTTCTTCTGTGCCTTTGATTTACAGCGGCCAGGAAATGCCCAATTATAAAAGGTTGAATTTTTTTGACAAAGATGAAATAGTGTGGAAAAACGAATGCGAGTTGCAGGAATTTTACAGCATATTAATTCATCAAAGAAAAACATATAATTCTGGGGATGACTTTTATTTTATTACCACCAACGAAAAGCTGCTGGCTTTTAAAAGAGGCTCTGGTATTGGGTCCTTGCTCGTTTTTCTTAATCTTGATCATAAAAATATCGAATTAAATTATCATCACTCAGAGGAGTTCGGTGAGTATATAAATATTTTCGATAAAGAAAATAGCTATAAAAATAATCAGGTCAATCTCGTTCTTGGGCCAGGGGATTTTTTGGTTTTAGAAAAAGTGGATTAAACCCAGATTTTGCAGTTGAAATCTATTACAAGAAAAAAATGCTGCAAAGACAAGCGTTTGCTTGATATTTTGATCTCTACATAATTCATTATGCTTTCGTCCAAAATATCGGCTCAAACACTCGTCTTTATTGCCTTTTTCCCTTTCATAACGATTCCAACTGCAAAATCCGGGTTAAAAAAATAGCTCCGGATTTTCGGAGCTATTTTTAAATTATAATTTATACTTTTTTATTCAAGCGTAATAGGGTATTCATATAAGCCATCGTATCCTGGATAAAACCCACTGATATTAATCGATTTTTCAGCACCTACAATTTTCCTCATCTCATCTACTGATTTGACATCTTTATCGTTTACTTTAAGAATAACAAATCCGTCTTTCATTCTTGTTTGATCAAATAAAGCACCACTGTTTATTTTTTTTACAACTACACCGCCGGAAATGCCATATTCCTTGGCTTTTTTTGCATCTAAATTTACAAAATCGGCACCTAATAAATCGAGTTGTTCATCGCTGCGCACAATTCCATAATTTCCTGCTTTATTCTTTAATGTTACTGTTACGGTTAATGGTTTTCCTCCGCGAATAACAGTTACATTTACTTTATCTCCAGGTTTGAATTTGCTTACTTGTTCCTGTAGCTCTCCGCCACTTATAATTTCTGTACCATCAATTTTTTGAATACGATCTCCTTTACGGATTCCTGCGGCATAAGCACCACCATCCATAGGAACATCAGTGGCGTAAATTCCATCATAAGTTTCCTCTCCAATGCCGATTTTCTTTTTTTGATCTTCGGGCATTTCTGCAGCATTGCTAAACTGGATACCTAGATAACCTCTTTGAACGGTACCGAATTTGATCAAATCGTCAACAACTTTTTTAGCGATATTAACCGGTATTGCATAAGAGTAGCCAGAGTAATATCCCGTTGGTGATGCTATTGCAGAATTGATACCTATAAGCTTGCCGTCGGTATCTACCAAGGCTCCACCGCTGTTTCCCATATTTACTGCGGCATCAGTTTGAATGAAAGATTCCACCGCTCCACCAGGATTTCCTGTTTTATCTTTATTTAATCCTAGGCTTCTGGCTTTTGCACTTACGATGCCTGCTGTTACTGTTGTTTCTAAATTTAATGGGTAGCCGATAGCTAATACCCACTGTCCAATTTTTACATTATCAGAATTACCATATAATAAATAGGGGAGATCTTTCGAATCGATTTTTATTACGGCTAAATCGTAAGAAGGATCTGATCCAACTACTTTTGCTTTAAATGTTTTTTTGTTATTAAGCGTTACGGTAATCTCATCAGCATTTTCAATTACGTGATTATTGGTAACAATGAATCCATCATCGCTAATGATTACACCCGAACCTGAAGCTTTTTGTTCAGGAATTACATTCATTCTGCCACCACCAAAAAATTGATTAAATAAATCATCATCAAATAAATCACCAAAAGGATTTTGCTGACGGGAGTGTGGTAAATTGTTAGTTACCTGTTTAGCATTTGTTTTTGTTTTGATGTGAACCACAGCCGGAAGTGCCGCATTGGAAGGAATGGTAAAATCCACTGCCCCGGGAGGGGTATTGCCTGAAGTTAGTCCGGCCAATTTATAATTGGATGGAGGGATTCCTTCTTGCTGACCTGCATACCTGTTTTTGTTTTGTATAAAATTTCCATAGCCCCATACTACGGCCAAAGTAGTAAGGGCACTGATACCAATGGTTGCCAATACTTGTTTCATTTTCATATTTTTTCTTTTAAAGGATTTACTTTGTAATTTATGCAAAACAATCAACTATTTCCTATCACTCAATTTTTGTGCCTCGGGCTGCAAAATAGTTAGAGTCTGCCAAATTGAGATAATCAAACTGACATCTTTAACATTAAATTAGTAAGACCTTCGTAGATTGTCAGCATGTTAATAAAAACTCCATTGTATCAATGCCATCAGCATAAGAAAACAAATCGGGAGTTTGTGCTTTTCCAAAAGGAACATATCCTTTTCCAACAATACATTGAAGATCTTCAGACAATGATAATTTTTCTGTCAGTTTTTCAGGAGTTTTATAATATTCATAAAATAAAACACTTATTGGCGAAAAGTAATTTTCATTTTCAACCAGCATAGTAGATTCATTGCTCATATATTTTACATTATTGAGTAATAATAATGACAATTGAAAATCATAATTATTATTGTATTTCATAAAATCCCTGAAATGTTTGAATTCTTTAAAAGAAGCGATTAATGGGATGAAATTGTAATTTTCTGGTACAAAAATTTTGGTAACATTTCTGCAGCCCAATCCAAAATAATAATGAATGTCTTTTGATAAATTCTCAAGTTCTTCATTAGTTTCAGTGCCGGTTAAAACGGCCACAGATGTCTTATTGCGTCTGATGATATTAGGATATTTTCCAAAATACTGTTCAAAATGATTTGCGGTTTGATTG
>CANFGZ010000114.1 GCA_947446585.1 Chitinophagaceae bacterium
ATAACACTATCGTTTCTGTTAACTTTTAATGCAATTGAAGTGCCCTTTTTCAAAGTACTGATTACTTTTTCATAATCATCTCTGAATTCAGTAGAATAGGCATTAATACCAATCACACGGTCGCTTTTACGAAGTCCATTTTTAAAAGCAATAGAAGAATCTTCTATCTGCAAAACAACTACAGGCACACGAGGAATAATTAGCGGCTGCTCCGATTTTTTTCTTTTTTCAATCAATTTACCAATGAGATCAACAGGCATTTTAAGATTTTGCTGATTGCCATTTCTAACTACAGTCACATTACTGTCTACAAGAAGAATCTTCTTTAAAATATCAGTAAATTCAACTACAGGTTTGCCATCAACGGCAATTATTTTATCTCCATTCTGAAAGCCCAACTCTTTAAACAAAGGATCATTAAAAGCAACACCATATTTTAAAGAATCTACTTTGATATTTTTTTCACCCCAAACCATTAATATCATTGTGTAAATAAGAAAAGCCAGCAATACATTTACTATGATACCACCAAGCATAATGATTAATCTTTGCCAGGCGGGTTTACTTCTGAATTCCCAAGGCTGAGCAGGAAGCTTCAATTGCTCCTTGTCCATACTTTCGTCCACCATTCCTGCAATTTTCACATAGCCACCTAAAGGCAGCCACCCAACACCATATTCTGTTTCTCCGATTTTCTTTTTAAACACAGAAAACCAGGGATCAAAAAATAAATAAAATTTTTCAACCCTGCACTTAAACCACTTTGCTGTTATATAATGTCCGAATTCGTGAAGAATAACCAGAATAGAAAGTGAAAGAATTAATTGTGCAGCTTTCAACCCTACACTCGACCAATCAATAGCTAATAGATTCATATTGTATAATTATAAAATCATTATTCAAAATTACCCAACCATTACAGTTTTATAAGAGACGCTGCAAAATTACGCGCCTCCCCATCACTGTCAAAATATTCCTGAAGGGTAGGTTTTTCGATAAATTTAATGGCATTCATTGTTTTTTCAACCATTGCTGTAATATCTAAAAATCCAATTCTGTTTTTTAAAAAAGCCCAAACCGCAATTTCATTTGCTGCATTCATAACACAAGCTTTATTACCTCCGCATTGTAAGGCTTCAATGGCAAGACTAAGATTTCTGAATGTTTTATAATCGGGTTCTTCAAAACTCAGATTGGGATATCTTTTAAAATTAAGCCTTGGAAAATCATTCTTTATTCTTTTAGGAAAACCTAATGCATATTGAATGGGCAATTTCATATCCGGCAAGCCCATCTGAGCTTTCATACTTCCATCTTCAAACTGAACCATGCTATGTATAACACTCTGAGAATGAATTACCACTTCAATTTGATTAGGATTTAAATTAAATAGCCATTTGGCTTCAATCATCTCCAAACCTTTATTCATTAATGTTGCAGAATCAACAGAAATCTTTGCGCCCATACTCCAGTTGGGATGCTGTAAGGCATGATCTCTTTTTACATTAACCAGGAAGTTAGGTTTCTTACCAAGGAACGGACCACCACTCGCAGTAAGAATAATCCTTTCTATTGGATTTCGAGATTCGCCAACCAGGCATTGAAAAATTGCAGAATGTTCACTGTCTACAGGAATAATTGGCGACCTAAATTCAATCGCTTTTTGCATTACAATATCACCGGCCACCACAAGCGTTTCTTTATTAGCCAAAGCAATTACCTTTCCTTTTTCAACTGCCTTTAATGTGGGTTTCAAACCAGCAAATCCTACAATAGCTGCAATCATAATATCATAAGTATCAAAATCAGCAGCCTCTTCCAATGCTTGTTCTCCGGCAAAAACTTTGGTATCTGCAGAACTCAGTGCTTGCTTAACTTTTTCATATTTTGCAGGATCTCCAATAACAACAGCATTGGGATTAAATTCCAATGACTGTGCAATCAACAACTCTTCGTTGGTATGAGCAGTAAGGATTTCTACTTCAAACAAATCTTTGTTAGACCTGATTACATCCAATGCCTGAGTGCCAATAGAACCTGTAGAGCCAAATATAGCCACTCTTTTTTTGGGCGATTCCAAAGCCATAAATACGATTAATTTAACTGAATAAAGTGGTGCAATTTATGCTATTAAAAGTGTTTTGGATGAGATTTTTTTTGGATAAGGCGAGATGATGGATGTTACTTCTTAGCATTGTCTCCTGAAAGGGACGCTGCGTTACACTGCTCAGCAAAGCCTGCTAAACAATTGCTTTCACTTCTCAGCAATGTCTCCTGAAAGGGACGCTGCGTTACACTTCTCAGCAATGTCTCCTGAAAGGGACGTTGCGTTACACTTCTCAGCAATGTCTGCTAAACAATTTCTTATCGAAACTGTTTTTCAACTTAATAAATTATTCTATAAATTGCATCCCCCAAAGCGCCTCTCAAAAAGAAGCGATGAAATGGTAAAGAAAGAATGAAAATAAAATCGCTCCTGGCAAAACCATTTGCCAATTATATATATCGTCAGACCAAAAAGAACATGGTTCATGCGCTGAAAGATCAGCAAACCATTTTTGAGCGCCTAATTAAAGATGCCGCAAAAACCGAATTCGGAAAGGAACATGGATTCTCGGAAATAAAATCTCATCAGGATTTCGTAAAAAAAGTTCCTATAAGAGATTACGAACAATTCAAACCCTGGATTGAAAAAATAAAAGCAGGCAAACAAAATATATTATGGAAAGGCCAGCCCATCTATTTTGCCAAAACCAGCGGCACCACTAGTGGAGTGAAATATATCCCTATTACCAAAGCGTCTATTTCAAATCACATCAATTCTGCCAAAAATGCGCTACTCTGCTACATGGCGGAATCAGGAAATACAAAATTCGCTGATGGCAAATTGATTTTTCTCAGCGGCTCCCCCGAATTGGAAAGAGTGGGCGGTATTCCTACCGGACGTTTAAGCGGAATTGTAAACCATCACATTCCCCAATACCTCAGGGCCAACCAGCTTCCATCTTATGAAGTCAATTGCATCGAAGACTGGGAACAAAAGCTGGATCAAATTGTAAAAGAAACGATTAATGAAGACATGACTTTGATAAGCGGCATCCCCCCTTGGATGCAAATGTACTTCGACAGACTGATTGAGAAATCCGGAAAAAAAATTGGCGAGCTCTTTCCTAATTTCAGTGTAATGGTTCAGGGAGGCGTAAACTACGAACCCTATAAAGCAAAGCTAACTGAAAGTATTGGACGCAAAATTGACACGATAGAATTGTTCCCAGCCAGCGAAGGATTCTTTGCATTTCAAGACTCCATGAAACATCCGGGAATGCTACTAAATACCAACAGTGGAATCTTTTTTGAATTCATTCCGGCCGAAGAAATCAACAACTCAAATCCTACCCGACTAACCTTAAAAGAAATTAAAGTTAATGTAAACTATGCATTGATTATCAGCAGTAACGCTGGATTATGGGGATACAATATTGGAGACACAGTAAAGTTTGTTTCTGTAGAACCCTACCGAATTATTGTGAGTGGAAGAATCAAACATTTTATCTCTGCTTTTGGAGAACATGTAATTGGCGAAGAAGTAGAATCCGCTATTTTAGCCGCCGCCTCAGCATTAGATATTAAACTTGTAGAATTTACAGTAGCTCCATTTATTAGTACCAATAATGGCAAAAGTTACCACGAATGGTTTATCGAATTTGAAAATCAGCCATCCGATTTAAATGCTTTTGCATTAACAATAGACCATAACCTGAGAAAGAAAAATGTTTATTATGAGGATCTGATTGCTGGAAATATTCTTCAGCCGCTTAAGATTACGCCTGTTCGCAAAAATGGATTTGTGGACTATATGAAAAGCATTGGCAAATTGGGCGGACAAAATAAGGTTCCCCGGCTTTCAAACGACAGAAAGATTGCGGATGGATTGACTGAAGTTTTAAATTAATCCACTTTTTTATCTAATCCTTTTTAATCTATTTAAAACTATTTGAAAACACCAAACCCTCATTTTTAATTACAAAATTAACGTTCAATCACTTTAGGGTTTACAGTCAATAATATAACTCTTTTCATTTCTATGCTTAAAATTTCCTCTACATCAGCATTGGTTATCAACTGGACTGACAAGAATTTGTATCAGGGCAAAAAAACAAAACAGTATATCGATGCCCTTGATCTTTCTGAAGGAGATGTGCTATTGAATGCTCTTGACAAAGCACAACATTTTATGCATACTCAGGCTATTTCTGCAAGAAAATATTTCATGCTCAGTAAGGCTTCTGCTTTTCTTGAAGATTGCCATAATAAAAACACCTGCGGACAAGTGGTGATCATGGCTGCAGGACTGTCTCCTCTTTCGGCTTCTCTTGCGGAACAATTCCCCAAAAGCACGATATATGACCTGGATCTTTATTCCATGGAAGAAAAATCCGGTTTATTAAACAATCTGTTTTCCAATATTTCATTTATCAAAACCGATTTGAATAACATAGCACATTGGGCTGCCGAATTGATAAAAAATAATTTCGATTCTACCCTTCCTACCTTGGTTATTTTTGAAGGCATTGTTTATTATCTAGAAAAAGAAGTGCTCATCAATTTACTGAAATGGAGTAAAGCACAAGACGCATCAATAATCGGAGATTTTTGCTTACCTCCCGAATTGATCCACGAAGATTACCAGATTTATCCATTCAGAGTTTTCGAAGTCATCAGAAACACGCTATCACTTCCTCCTATTACATTTTATCCGAGAA
Source organism: Chitinophagaceae bacterium (assembly GCA_947446585.1). Lineage (GTDB taxonomy): Bacteria > Bacteroidota > Bacteroidia > Chitinophagales > Chitinophagaceae > Ferruginibacter. The sequence goes on from CANFGZ010000114.1 coordinate 4,764, forward strand.
ATGAATTTTGCGCTCTTTTAAATGAAAGTGGATACAAAGAAAAGGAAGTGGAAAGTTCGCCTGAAATTCATTTGCAACGTACCGGAAATCAACATCCATTTGAAATCAGCAACTCGGGTTGGATTGATTTTTGGAGATGCTGAATGGAGTATAAATGCAGCCAACGCTAGCTGTTATTATTAAGCATATCTATAGCTGGCTCCTTGTTTTCTAAGTCGAATTACAAATGATTAAGTAAACGAGCCTAAATGCATCTTCAATTTTTCTTTAAAAATACTCCTTGATATCATTTCTGCCCCCATACTAATGAGGTGTTCCGTTCTCATCTGACAATCAATAATTTTGAGTCCTTCCCGCTGAAGCTGCTGCACCAGATTGATAAATGCAAATTTACTGGCGTTAGATTCTGTACTGAACATACTTTCGCCAAAAAAAACATCGCCAATTTTTATTCCATACAGCCCCCCAACCAGCTTGCCTTCTCTCCATGTTTCTGCACTGACTGCAAAACCAAGTTCAAATAATTTCGTGTATGCTTCAACTATATCCTGATTAATCCACGTACCTGCTTCGTCTTTTCTTTCTGTAGTTTTACAGGCGCTGATTACCTGACCGAAAGATTTATTTCTGGTGAATCTAAATTTTCCATTTTGCAATACCTGGCGCATACTTTTAGTTACTATTAATTTATCAGGAAACAAAACACAACGGGGATCGGGGCTCCACCACAAAATCGGATCATCTTCATTATACCAGGGAAATATTCCGTTGCGATAAGCGCACAATAATCTTTCAACAGACAAATCTCCACCTACAGCAAGAAGTCCATTTTCATCTGCTGATTCTACCTCAGGAAAAATAATATCGTTAGTGAGAATGTGCATGTGTAACGTTTAACGGTTCAATGGTTTAAAGATTTAAGGATTTTGCGAATTCGAATGACCGATCAACGAGCGCATCGATTTAAACCCCTAAACTTCTCCTTCCTCCTCAAACCCCCCACTCCTCCCTCAACTTCTCCATTACCTCGCCTTTTAATTGAGGTGTATCATAATGACCGGCAATATTTTTTTGACGAAATGCTTCATAAACAGAAACCGCACAGGCTACAGAAATATTCAGTGATTTGATGATGCCCACCTGAGGAATAATAAAATTGCCATCACATAAACTAATCAATGCTTCCGAAACACCGCTGTGTTCATTACCAAAAACCAGAGCCACTTCTTCTGTTAAATTCAAATCGTGTAAACTTACCGCATCTGTACTTAAATGAGTAGTGTATATTTTTTTATATTTTTTTCTTAGCTCATCAAAGCAAGCCTGAGTATTGTCAAACTGATGAATGGTCAACCATTTAGCTGCACTGGAACTACTTTTCGCTCCCCATTTCTTATGACGGGGTATCACCGTGTTTAAAATATAAATCTCCTGAATGCCTACCGCATCGCAGGTTCGCATTACAGCTGATATATTATGAGGATCTGCCACATTTTCTAAAACCACGGTAAGATTGAGTTGTCTTTTATTTAGAACAGACGTAAGTCTTTCTGATCTTTCTGGTGTCATGTTGCAAAAATCGGATAATTCAGCAGTTTATCAACATCTGAAAAATTATTTTTTAAAGCAAAAAATGATTTACTACATTGAGTAAAATTAAAAAATTATGACTCGTAAAGTTCTCGCTCTTGCTCTTGTATTGGGCATTTGCTCTTGCAACAACAAAGAAGATAAAAACACAAAACCCGACGTGGTAGCTGTCAATATTGACACAATTACAAGTCCTTCAACAGATTTCTTTCAGTTTGCCAATGGCGGATGGATCAAAAACAATCCCATCCCCGGTGAACAATCTAGCTGGGGTATCGGCAATCTGGTAATAGAAGAGAACAACAAACGTTTAAGAGAAATCTGTGAGAAAGCTGCTGCAGCAAATGCAAAACAAGGAAGTAACGATCAAAAAATTGGAGACTTCTGGACTACTGCCATGGATTCTGCTAAGATTGAAAAAGAAGGATTAGCTCCTTTAAAAATCTACTTGGATAAAATAAATGCAATTGCTGATATCAATTCATTAGTTAATACTGTAGCTGAATTTAAAAAAATCGGATCTTCTACATTATTCAGTGATTATGTTGGTCAGGATGCAAAGAACAGCGAAGTAATGGCTTATCAATTAAATCAAGGTGGATTAGGATTACCTGAGAGAGAATACTATTTCAAAACAGATTCAACAACTGTAAATATCAGAACTCAATATCTGAAGTATATTTCTACCCTGTTAACCATGGCCGGAGATGATACAGCATCAGCAAACAGTGGCGCAAAAAATATATTGGCTTTAGAAACCAAGCTGGCTGCTTCTTCTCGCAAAATTGAAGACCTTAGAGATCCTTATAAAAATTACAATAAAATGGCGGTGCTTGATCTTACCAAATTATCAGGCAATATAAACTGGGATTTATACATGGCTACAATTGGCATAAAAACTAAGGACTCGGTTATTGTGGGTCAACCAGAATTTTTTAAATCTCTAAATGATTTATTAAAGTCAGTTCCACTGAACGACTGGAAAAGCTATGTGAAATTCAATTTGATATCAGATATGTCTGGCGTACTTCCGGATGCATATGGAAAAGAGTCGTTTGCTTTCAATAAACTATTCAGCGGTGCCAAAGAAAGAAAACCAAGATGGAAAAGATCGATCA
>CANFGZ010000115.1 GCA_947446585.1 Chitinophagaceae bacterium
CTATTCCTCTTGACGGAAATATGATTAATAAATAAAGAAATTTAAATGAATAAATCATTACGTATAATAATATTAGTCCCGTCATTTCCTATTAATGTTAATGACATAAAAGGCGGTGTGCATTCTGCAATTATTAATCTGCTTCATGGTTTTCTTTCACAGGATATTGATGTTAGAGTTATTTCTTTTACAAAAGAAACAAAGAAAAAAATATTTGTAAAATTTTCTGATAGAATTGAAATTGTGCATGAGCCAGAGGGGCCTTTTCCTATTCATTCTCTTAATTATTTATTCGTTGGGCCATTCATTTTAAAAAGAAATATCAATGAGTTTAATCCTGATCTTATTCATTTTCAAACTGGGAATACATTAAAGTTTACTAAATTATTTGGCACATTAGGTATTAAAACAATACTTACTATACATGCTTTTGCTTTCGAAGAAATGAAAACAAAAACAAGTATTAAAGACAAATTAACTTACTGGTTTAATGGAACTATTAATGAATTGTTTCCAATTGCTAATATTATTTATATTTCTGAATCGTCTAAAAATTCTCATCTTAACAAAAAAATTAAAAATTCAGTTGTAATACCCAATGCACTCAGACCTGCCTATTTTGAATTATTACCCAAAGAGAAAACTGATAACCGTATTTTATACATTGGTGTAATAAACAATCGTAAAAATTTACTTTTTTTGTTAAAAGTTTTAAATCAATTGTTTAAAGAAAATGTCATTTATACTTTAGATGTTTTAGGTGGATTTAAAGATGAAGAATACAAAAACGTAATAAACGACTATTTGAATAACTCAGACATTAAGCATAATGTATTTTTACATGGTTGGATAGACCAATCTGAATCACTTAGATTCATTGCTGAAAATGATATTTTTGCCATTACTTCATTTCAGGAAACATTGCCTATGGTTATTGCTGAGACTATGGCAGCAGGTAAGGTTGTAGTATCCACAGCAGTTGGAGGTATACCGGAAATGATTATAAATGAACAAAATGGCTTTATGTTTAACATTAAAGATGAGAATGCTTTTTATAATATCCTAAAACTACTTTACAACAATGATGGACTTTTATCTGATGTTGGAAAAAAAGCAAAAGATTTTGCCACTACTAGATATTATTGTAATAAAGTAGCAGAAAAAACCATAAAGTTTTATTATCAAGTTATAAACAGCTAAAATGAATATAATAAATAAATTGTTTGATAAATTATTTATTAAACAATGGAATGTAGGAATTGCAAAAAATACTTTTAATTCAGTATTTGATATTCAAATTGAAAAATTGGATTTTAAATGGCTATCTATAAATGATCTATCCATCCTATTCGCAGATCCATTTATTTACAAAAAAAATGATAGTTACTATATTTTTTATGAAAAATATAATTATTTCAATGATTATGGAGTAATTGCTTTAACGATTCTAAATAATAATTTTGATGTTATTTACGAATCTGATCTACTCGATACACAAAATCATTTGTCATATCCTTTTATTTTTAATCATAATGATGAGCTTTTTATTTTACCAGAATCTAGCAAAGGAAATGACGGGAGTCAATACATTTACCAATTTAATTTCTCAAATAATACTTTACACAATAAAAAATTATTAATCGAATATAATCGCCTTTTGGATGGTACATTGCTTTTTCATGACAATAAATATTGGCTTTTTTCAACAAAAAGAGGGAAAAAAAGTAACTCTGATCTTTTAATACATTATTCCAAAACTTTTGATTTTGGATATATTTCACATTCTTCAAATCCTGTTAAAGTAGATAATGTTGGGACTAGGCCAGCAGGTAATTTTATTATTGAAAATGGAGTAATTTATCGTCCTGCACAAAACAACGGTTTTTACTATGGGAAATCTATAACTTTAAATAAAATAGAAATTCTTAACGAATCTCAATTTAAAGAAACACCAGTAAGGAAATTTGTATCCTCAAAATTAAAAAAATATAATTTCGGTATACATACAATAAATATTTCAGATGACGTTATAGTAATTGATGGGTTGAGAAGGGTTTTCAATCCATTAAAAAAAATCAGTATGTTTTTAATTGCTCGATTTAAAAGCAGCTAAATTCTCCTGATATAGGTTAATTATCTATAAATGTTATTTTTTCTTATGAACGAATATTTAAAATATTATTCAAAAAATAATTTTTTAACCAGACTTAAGTATTTGGAAATTAATCGTTTATATGAACTTAGCCCAGAAAAACTTTTAGATAAATATAATATTGAATTCTTATCATTATTTAGGAAAGCAATTCAACAATCTGAATTTTATAAATCTTTTTATAAAAATCATGGTATTAATATTTCTGATATAAAAGACTTAACTGATATCAATAAACTTCCCATCATTGACAGAAGTTGCATTAAAAATGATATTGAAAATATATTTATAGGTTTCAATTTTTTAAAAATAAAAGGTCTAACAAGTGGCACTTCCGGATCTCCATTAACTTTACTCAGAACTCCTTTTGATATAGCTAAAGAACAGGCTTATATAAGACACTATCGAGAAATGCATGGGTTTAAAAGTGGTCAGCCTTTACTTTCTATAAGAGGATTTTTAGGAAAGAATGCTAAGTACGAATTTTATAAAAAAGCAAATATTCTTTATTTGTCTAGTCCTAATATCAATCAGAATACTATTGAGATGTACTACGACATGATATTAAAGTTTGGACCTATTGCGATTGAAGCTTTTCCTAGCTATTTGTTTAAATTTGTTACAGAATTAGAAAAAAAAGGATTAAGTCTTAATGTGCCATTATCTTTTACTTCTTCCGAAACATTATTGTCTTTTCAAAGAGTGAAAATTGAAAGTTTTCTTAAAACGATTATTTACGATTGGTATGGAAATGCTGAAAGAAGTATTTTATTGGCCCAGAATTCCAATATGAAATACTATCCACTCCCACTCTATTCAATTAATGAATTCAATGATAATAATATTGTTACAACTTCATTGATCAATAATCATTTTCCTTTAATTAGATATAAAGTAGAAGACAGGATAACAGTTAAGTCTAATGATTTTTTAAAAAACCTTATAACTCCTGATATTGAAAATATAACTGGAAGAGCAAGTGATAATTTAGAACTAAAGGATGGTAGTATAGTTGGTTGTATCGATCATGCGTTTAAAGGAGTGAAAAATTTAGAAATGGCTCAAGTTCATCAATATAATGTGAATGATCCAATTGAAATTAAAATTGTAGTGGATGAGGCATTTAAAAAATCAGATGAAGAACAATTGAAATCGAATTTAATAAGAATGCTTGGTGAAAGTACGGATCTGATATTTACTTATTGTAAAAAAGAAGATTTGGTTTTTTCTGAAAACAAGAAATTTAGATTAATAATTAAAGTGAAACCTGAGTAAATCAGGGAAATAAGACCTTACCTCTGAAAATGAATAAAAAGATTAAAATACTAATTGCTGGACCAATATTCCCGCCCGCTGGAGGTATCAGTATTCATTTACAAAGACTAAATCACCTTTTTTGTAAAGACTATGATTTTTCTTTTATTGATGAATCTGATAACATAAAACCTGATGTTTTTAATATTAGAAGCTTTAATATAATAGGATATTTTAAAAGAGTATATAAAACAGACTTATTTTTTATTCATAGTGGGAATAAATATTTTAAAAAAATCAACATAATTATTGGGAAAGTATTCAGAAAAAAAATAATTATAACCATACATGGATATGGAAAACAAAGAAGTTTATTTTTCAAAATAGTTGATTCTTTTATTTTTAATTTATCAGATAAAATTATTTTAGTAAACTCCCAAATTCCCTCAAGATTGAATTTGGATAAAAATAAATGTCTAATAAAAAATGCTTTTTTGCCTCCTGATTTAGAGAAAGAACCACAACTTCCTGCGTTTTTAACTGATTTGATAACTTTAGCCAGATCCGAAAATAAAGTAATTATATGTTCAAATGCATCTCGCCTTAATACTTTTAATAATGAAGATCTTTATGGTCTTGACATGTGCATTGAATCTACAAGATCTATTGTTGAAAAAGGCTATTCAATTCTTTTTATTTTTATCGTTTCTTCTTTGCAGGTTGGAAAGGAAAAATTTGAGAATGGAAAAAAATTAATCGAAAAATATAATCTTGAAAATAATTTTTTATTGCTAAATCAAGAATTGTCTTTCGTTAATTTAACGTGTAAGGCTGATATAGTTTTAAGGCCAACTAATACTGATGGTGATGCCCTTACAATCAGAGAAGCTATTTATTTTAATAAAGATGTAATTGCTTCAGATATAGTAGAAAGACCAGAAGGTACCATTTTATTTCGTACGAGAGATTTTAATGATTTAAATATTAAATTGGAAAAACTGATTATTAATATTAATTCAAATGTTAACGAAAAGAAAATCAAACTGACTTCAAATATCAATAATGATCTTTTATTTTATAAAGACTTGTTTCGATCGGTGATGGAATTATAATTATTATTTTAAAAGCCAAAATGACAAACAAAAAAATACATGACTCATTTACCACTTTAAAACAGTATTGCGAAGATGCTGAATTTAAAGGTTATGATCCATATGATGGATTGAACAGTACATTGTTTCAGTCATTTCCTTTTATTAAAAATAGCAGTTTGGCGAGATTGATTTGGATTCAATTTTTTAAGCGCTCGCCATTGAATCTTAGAAAATTGGTAGGTATCAAACATGATTACAATCCTAAAGCCATTGGATTGTTCTTGACGGCTTATTGTGAATTGTATCAACACGATAAAAATCCAGATTATCTTAAAAAGATAGATCTCTTTATTTCTAAAATAAAAGAAACACAAACACAAGGTTATGCTGGTGCTTGTTGGGGCTATAATTTTGATTGGGAATCAAGAGCATTTTTTCAACCGAAATTTACACCCACCATTGTTGCTTCTTCATTTATTGCTAATGCTTTACTAGATGCTTACGAAACAACAGGTAATAAAGATGCTTTACAAATGGCAAGAAGCACTTGTGATTTCATTACAAAAGATTTAAACAGAACCTCTAATAATAAAGGAGGTTATGCTTTTTCTTATTCTCCTTTAGATAATAGTGTTGTATTTAATGCTTCACTTCTGGGAGCGAGATTATTGGCAAGAGTCTATTCCATTACCAAAGAAGATAGTTTAATTGAATCAGCAAAGCCGGTAATTGAATATTGTTGTGATTTCCAGAAAGATGATGGTTCATGGAGTTATGGCACACTACCCTTTCACCAATGGATTGATAATTTTCATACAGGATATAATTTAGAATGCATTGCTGATTACATGAAGTATTCCGGAGATAATACTTATCAACCCATATTAGATAAAGGTTTTGATTATTATATCAACACTTTCTTTACTGATGATGGGATAGCAAAATATTATAACAACAGCATTTATCCAATTGACATTCATGCTCCTTCTCAATTGATAATTACATTGAAGAAATTGAACAAATTGGATGAGTTCAAAGAGTTGACAGATAAAGTTATAGGTTGGACCATTAATAACATGCAAAATAAAAAAGGCTATTTCTATTATCAAATCAATAAATACATAACGTCTAAAATCCCATATATGCGTTGGTCGCAGGCATGGATGTTTTTATCAATGAGTATTTATTTACATCATTTTTTACCCGAAAACGAAACCATTTAAATTAATAACAAATGAGAATCTGGTTCGATTTATCAAACTCGCCACACATCAATATGTTTCATGATCTTATCCGAGATCTTGAATCAGAAGGTCATGAAATTATTATTACTTCTCGGCCCCTTGCGAACACGGTTCAATTGCTAGATCAGCGAGGACTTAAGCATACTATTATCGGTGAACATTACGGTAAGAATATTTATAAAAAAATGTTTGGTTATCCGATTCGCGTCATGCAGTTAAGGTCATTTCTTAAAGATAAAAAAATTGATTTAGCCATATCACAAAGTTCATTTCATTCGCCTTTGACGGCATGGTTATTAGGTGTTCCTTCTATTTACACTAATGACAATGAACATGCGATGGGCAATAAACCCAGTTTTATTTTTGCATCACAAATTTTAATACCTGAAAATTTAGCAGTTGAAAAAGTGGCTACATGGGGCGTGTCTTCGAAGAAGGTGATTCAATATCCGGGTGTGAAAGAAGGTATTTATTTGTGGAGTAAAGGCGAGAAAATTCAACATGAAAGAAAATTGAATACAAGTGGGCAAATTGCTATTTTCATTCGACCTGAACCTCAAACTGCTCAGTATTACAAAGGCAAACAAAATTTTCTTGATGAAACTATCATTGAATTAAAAGATAAATACAGCATTACAGTTTTACCAAGAGATAAAAATCAATCGGAACATTATTCTCAAACAAAATTTACAGGTGTTCATGTACCAGAGAAGCCGATGGGTTTTGATGATATAGCATCGAAATGTACAGTGTTTATCGGTGCAGGGGGCTCAATGACAAGAGAGTTAGCCATTTTGGGGATTCCTACCATTTCAGTTTATCAAGATGAATTACTGGATGTTGATGGTTATTTATTAAAGCAAGGATTGATGCTACATGAACCTTCCTTAACCGCTCAGAAATTAGAACAGTTTATTGATAGTTTGGAAAACCAGCCTCCTTCTCTTGAATTGATGGACAAAGGAAAACAAGCTTATGATTTATTTAAAAAACAAATTTTAAAATTTAAAAAACAATGATAAAAGTTGCTTTAATCGGTGCCGGTAAAATGGGTATTTCGCACCTTTCAATTTTAGGAGCGCATCCAATGGTAAAAATTGTTGGTGTAGCAGATACTTCTAAAATTGTAAATGATGTGTTGGAGAAATATTCAGGAATGAAAACATTTACGGACTATAAAAAAATGCTGGATGAAGTAAAGCCTGATGCGGTCTTTGTATCTGTGCCTACTAAATTTCATGCTTCTTTTGTTGAAGAGTTGCTCAACCGAAATATTCATGTTTTTGTTGAAAAGCCTTTTTGTTTAAATGCTGCTCAAGGTGAAAACCTCATCAGATTGGCCAAAGGAAAAGGATTGGTTAATCAAGTTGGCTATCACAATAAATTTGTTGGCACTTTTGAAGAAGTGAAGAGATTAGTTAGCAGTGGCGTTTTGGGAGATCTCAATCATTTTATTGGGGAAGCTTATGGGCCCGTTGTAGTTAGAAAAAAACAAGAAACCTGGCGTTCTGATCCTGAAGAAGGTGGCGGTTGTTTGATGGACTATGCATCCCATGTCATTGATTTAATTAATTACCTGGTATCTCCTATCACTAAAGTTCATGGCAGTTTGTTGAAGTCAATTTATTCGACACAAGTTGAAGATGCTGTTTATGCTTTGCTAGAAACAAGTAATCAAGTGAGTGGTGTTTTGTCTGTTAACTGGAGTGATGAAACGCATC
>CANFGZ010000116.1 GCA_947446585.1 Chitinophagaceae bacterium
GGAGCTTGGTAGCCTGCATCTTCAGCATCAAATCCTTTTACAGGCAACTCATCGCCGGAAGGTGGATCTAATTTTACTTGTTCGCCTTTATCGTTAGTTAAAGTATCCGTTAATGGATTGAAATTCAAATCACCGGCTATGGCCAATGCAGTTACCAATTCGGGAGAGCCCACAAATGCAAATGTATTTGGGTTGCCATCAGCACGTTTGGCAAAGTTTCTGTTGAAGCTATGAACAATGGTGTTTTTCTCGGCTTTTTCAGCGCCAACTCTTGCCCACATCCCTATACAAGGACCGCAAGCATTAGCAAATACGGTAGCGCCGATTTTATCGAAAACACTTAAGAATCCATCTCTTTCAATCGTATAGCGAACCAATTCAGAACCCGGAGTAATGGTGAATTCCGCATTTAGTTTTAATCCTTTTTCTGAAACTTGCTTGGCCAAACTTACAGCACGACTGATATCTTCATAAGAAGAGTTGGTGCAGCTTCCAATCAAACCCACTTCAATTTTTGTAGGCCAGTTGTTGGCAGCAGCAGCTTCTTTCATTTTAGAAATGGGCGTAGCTAAATCCGGTGTAAATGGTCCATTTAAATGTGGTTCCAATTCGCTAAGATTGATTTCTATAACTTGATCGAAATATGCCGATGGATTCGCATACACTTCAGCGTCACCTGTAAGATGTTCTTTTACTTGGTCAGCCATTGCAGCGATTTCTTCTCTGCCGGTAGCTTTCAAATAACGACTCATGCTTTCGTCATAACCGAAAGTAGAAGTAGTCGCTCCGATTTCAGCACCCATATTGCAAATAGTTCCTTTACCCGTACAACTCATGCTCGTAGCGCCTTCACCAAAATATTCAACAACAGCGCCAGTACCACCTTTTACAGTTAGGATACCGGCAACTTTTAAAATAACATCTTTAGGAGCAGTCCAACCGTTAAGCTTTCCCGTTAATTTGATGCCGATTAATTTCGGCATTTTCAATTCCCATGGCAAACCTGCCATTACATCACAAGCATCAGCACCGCCAACACCGATGGCAATCATGCCTAAACCACCTGCGTTAACAGTATGGCTATCTGTACCAATCATCATACCACCAGGGAATGCATAATTTTCAAGAACTACCTGGTGAATAATACCTGCACCCGGTTTCCAAAAGCCGATGCCATATTTGTTAGAAACTGAAGCCAGGAAATCATATACTTCGCTGCTTTCATTTACGGCTCTTGTTAAATCCGTTTTACTATCAACTTTGGCTTCGATTAAGTGATCGCAATGAACAGTACTTGGCACTGCTACTGAAGCTCTTCCAGATTGCATGAACTGAAGCAAGGCCATTTGCGCGGTGGCATCTTGCATCGCTACTCGGTCCGGTGCGAAATCTACATAAGCTTTGCCTCTTTCAAAAGACTCTCCGGCATTGCCTTGCCAAAGGTGAGCATACAATATTTTTTCAGTAAGTGTTAGCGGCTTACCCACAGCTTTGCGGGCTGCTGCAATTCTTTCAGGAAAGTTGCTATAAACCTTTTTGATCATTTCAATGTCGAAAGCCATTTTTTATTAATTTGAAGATGAGTGAATTTGGAAATTTGGAAATTGAGAATTTGTTGCAGCTATAGTTATAGTTGAAAATCAATTCCTTTTCTCGGGTGCAAAATTACTAAATTGAAGTTAGTTTTTTATACAAAAATTCGTATTTTTAATTATAATGAACAAGTTGAAATATTTTGTGGAATGGCATGTATTCGGTGTTTGTACCGCCATTGGAGAAAAAATGGGTATCGCCTCCAGTATCATCAGAAAATATTTTATTTACATTTCCTTTCTTACCATGGGATCACCTTTGATTGTTTACCTGTTTGTGGCATTCTGGATGAATGTGAAGAGATACATCAGGATATCCAAACGTAATCCAGCAGGGATTTGATGTTGCTAAGGTTGAAAATGTTCAAGAGGTTCAAAATGTTTTTTTAGCAACTCAAACCTTTTGAACTTATTGAACCTCCCAAACCTTTTGAACCTTAATAAGGCTTTGATGTTCCATAGGTTTAAAATGTTCAAAACGTTCAAAAAGTTTTTTTAGCATCTCAAACCTTTTGAACTTATTGAACCTCCCAAACCTTTTGAACCTTAATAGGGTTTTGATGTTCCAAAGGTTTAAAATGTTCAAAACGTTCAAAATGTTTTTTAGCATCTCAAATCTTTTTGTACAAATTAATTCTTCCAAACCTTAAATAACGGCTTTCCTCAACACCACCAGTTTCTCCAGCAAAGGTTCTAATAAATCTAGGTGCAACATATTTGCTCCATCGCTTTTGGCTTTGGATGGATCTGGGTGAGTTTCTATAAATAAACCATCAGCACCAGTTGCAATGGCAGCTTTGGCAATGGTTTCTATGAGTTGGGGATTACCGCCCGTTATTCCGGAAGTTTGATTGGGTTGTTGTAGCGAATGAGTACAATCCATAACTACTGGCACACCGATTTCTTTCATCCAGGTGATATTTCTGTAATCAACAATCAAATCCTGGTAACCAAAACTGTTGCCTCTTTCGGTCAGCCATACATTTTCGTTTCCTGCTTGTTTGATTTTATCAACAGCAAATTTCATAGCAGGACCGCTTACGAATTGTCCTTTTTTTACATTTACTATTTTATTAGTTGCAGCAGCAGCCAATAGTAAATCAGTTTGCCGGCAAAGGAATGCAGGGATTTGAAGGGCATCAACATATTCGGCAGCAATTGCCGCTTCATTAGCAGTATGAATATCCGTTATGGTTGGAATGTTTAATTTTTTCCCTGCGGTATTGATTAATTGTAATGCCTCAGTATCGCCAATACCTGTAAAAGATGAGGCGCTGGTTCTATTGGCTTTTCTGTAAGAAGCTTTGAAAATATAAGGAATCTCAAGTCTTTTGCAAATACTTGCTACTTTTTCGGAAATCTCCATTACCATGGATTCATTTTCAACTACACAAGGGCCTGCAATGAGGAAAAAGTTGTTGTTATTGTACTGCTGATTTTGAAAAAGACTTGAAGGATAGTTATTCATGTTGCAAAAGTAGAGAATTATTTTTCTATAGATTGAACTTTACTTTTACATTTACAACCTAATTGCTTTTTATGGCTAAACAACGAATTTTGGTAATAGGAGCCAGTGGTCAGATAGGAGTGGAATTGACACTGGCGCTAAGGAAAATTTACGGCAACAATAATGTTATCGCTTCTGATTTAAGAGAACAGAATCCCTTGCTGGAAGGAACCGGTCCCTATGTTAGTTTGGATGTAATGAATAAGGAGATGCTGCATGTACAAGTGATTCGCCAGAATATTACTCAGATTTATTTACTCGCCGCGATACTGTCTGCTACCGGAGAGAAAAATCCAAATTTGGCCTGGCATTTGAATATGCAGGGCTTGCTCAATGTATTGGATATTGCCCGGGAAGAAAAGCTACATAAGGTTTACTGGCCCAGTAGTATCGCCGTTTTTGGTCCAACATCACCGAGGGTAAATTGTCCGCAACAAACCATCATCGAGCCTATTACTGTTTATGGAATCAGCAAATATGCAGGAGAGTTCTGGTGTAATTATTATCATCATAGATATGGGGTGGATGTGAGAAGTATGCGTTATCCCGGATTGATCAGTTATAAAAGTGCGCCTGGTGGAGGAACAACTGATTATGCTGTTGAAATATTTCATGAGGCATTGGCCGAAAAAAAATATCAGTGTTTTTTAAAAGAAGATACATATCTGCCCATGATGTATATGCCTGATGCGATAAAAGCTACTATAGAGTTGATGGAAGCGCCTGCAGATAAAATTTCCATTCGTACCTCATATAATATTTCAGGAATGAGTTTTTCTCCAAAAGAAATTGCAGCAGAAATAAAAAAGCATATTCCTGAATTTGAGATTTCTTATAAAGAAGATTATCGTCAGGCTATTGCGGATAGTTGGCCAGAAAGTATAGATGATTCAGTGGCCAGAAAGGATTGGGGCTGGAAGGAAGAATATAATTTATCATCGATGGTAAAAGATATGTTGGAGAATGTTTCAAAGTAAAAATTCAGAATTAAAAAAATCAAAATTCCCGGTCTTGATTGAAGTTTTTTATTCAAAATATAATGAAGAAAATTAGCGCCATATTCTTATTGTTGATTTTGTCAGGTTTTGCAGGTTTTGCCCAGCAGCAAAATGCAAAGAAATGGACATTGACTGCAGGGTATGGAATCGGAAATGTTTGGCTTTATTTTCTTAAAAATAAGAGTCTCATCAAAGACATTCCAGATTATAAGGTTTCCAGTGTTGGTCCGTTTAGTATCTGTGCAGAACATTTCATCACCAATAAAATCAGTATTGGGGCTTCGGCATCTTATTCAGTAGTGAAAGGGAAAACAAAAAGATTTTTGGTAGATGAGCAAATTTCTATTTTCACTGCCTTAGCCAGAGCCAATTATCATTTTAGTCACTCGAATAAATTTGATCCATATCTGGGCGGAGGTTTGGGTTATGTTCGTTCTGTGTATAGAAATAATTCTTCTATTCCAGGGCCTGTTCCCGGTGAATTTGGTTATTCTGCACAAGTCGGTGCTCATTATTATCTTACAAAAAAGGCAGGCTTTTATGGAGAACTGGGTTATGTAAACGGTTCATTTTTTCAACTTGGCTTTGTACTCTCACTTTAGAAAATAAAATCTTATTTCAAACTGTCTAAGAAAAATAATTGCATTTATTTTTTACATATATTTATTATTAAATAAAAATAAAAATAATGCTAAAAATTTATTGGATAAAAAAGTCAACACTTACTGTTTTATTTTTCATTTTAATACTTAATTCATTTTCTCAATCAACAACTACTTCAAAATCATTGGCAATTTATGGTTCGGCGCGTTTGGTTTTTGAAAAGCCAATCAGTGAGCATTCAAGCATTTCTTTGATTACTTCATATAGTATATTGAAAACCTCAGATGTTAATTACAAACTTTATGGTATAGGAACAGAGTATCGTTTCTATTTTGCCGGAACTGCGCCACAAGGCTTTTATGCCGGAACAGGAATTGGCTATTCAGTAGGGAATGCCAAAATTGTAAATAGTGAATTGATTCATGTAAATGCCAAAACAAATGCAGGTGGTATAATAGGACACTTGGTAATTGGCAACCAATGGATATTTGAAAATGGGTTATTGTTAAACATTAATTTAGGTGCTCATTATTTTAATTTAGGATTCGAAAAAGGTTCAACTGAGTTTGTCGGAGTGAAACCTTTTGGTGGAATAATGCCCGGAATTGGAATTTGCATAGGATTTAAATTAAAGTCTTCTGGTTGTGGTAATTAATAAATGGTAAATTATTTTCAGAATCATTATGTTGGCTATTATTTTCTGAAACGCTCCGAATATTTTTATCTTTTTTTAAATAATTGAATTTCATTGAATTAAAGATTAATTAATTAAAAATTGTTAATTAATTTGTGGATTTATTGTGGAAAACTGTGGTTTTTTCGAAAATTCGAGTTAGATTGCATCCATATTAATTAACCACTTAAATTACGTAACATGAAAAAAGTATTTTTATCTATTGCTTTGATCACCGCTTTTGGTGTTGCAAATGCTCAAGAAGGTTTTTCTAAAGGAAATACCTTTCTAACAGGTTCATTGGGAATCTCTTCTCAAAATGACAAAGACATTGACACAAAATCTAACTCAACAACTTTTTCTGTTGGAGTTGGTTACTTCCTTAGCGACAATGTTGCACTTGGAGTAAACTTAGGCATTGGGTCTGCTAAAACAACAGAGGTTTCTGTGACCACTGAAGAAACAAGTGCAATGGCTGTTGGCGCTTTTGGCAGATATTATTTCTCTCCTAAGAGTAAATTTTCTATGTTCGGTCATTTAGGAGTGAATTACTTAAGCGGTACAGATAAATTAGCTGAACCAGACCTGAAAGTAACAGGAATGGATATATTTGCGGCCCCAGGTTTCAACTATTTTGTTTCCAAAAATCTGTCTTTAGAAGCAGTTATTGGAAGAATCGGTTACAGTTCTGCAAAGGCTGATGTAACTGGTGCAAAAGGATCTACTAGTTTTGATTTTGGTATAGATCTTACCCATGTTGCATTTGGTATGAATCTTCGTTTCTAAAATACATACAATGTCTTAAAAAGAAAGCTCATGATTTAATTCATGAGCTTTCTTTTTATGTTTTAGAATGAAAGAACATTCTTCATCCCAAAGATTCCTTTTTTATCTATAATGTACTCTGCAGCTATTACCGCCCCACTCGCAAATCCAATTCTATTATGTGCAGTGTGTTTAATTTCAATGCTGTCGATAGGTGAGTCATAACTGATGATATGAGTGCCTGGTGCGGGATCAATTCTTTTGCTGGTAATGCTCAATTCAACATTGTTTTCAGTTTCACCCAATACCCATTTTTCTTTATTGTGATTGTTATTTAAAACACCTTCTGCTAATGTAATGGCGGTTCCGCTGGGAGCATCTTTTTTCTGGGTGTGATGTATTTCTTCAATGGAAACATTGTATTCAGGTCGGTTATTCATCAATGCAGCCAATTTCTTATTCAGTTCAAAAAATATATTTACACCTACACTGAAATTACTGGCGAATAATAATGCGCCGTTTTTTTCTGTACAATAATTTTCGATTTCTTGCCATTGATTAAGCCAGCCAGTACTGCCGCAAACCACAGGTACATTGGCATCGAAACATTTTTTTATATTTTCAACTGCACTATGAGGATTGGTGAATTCTATGGCGACATCGGCTTGTTGTAAATTTTCAATATTAAAATCCGATGTGTTTTCTGAGGTGATTTTCAAAACAATTTCATGGCCATTCTTCATTGCAACATCTTCTATTGCCTTTCCCATTTTGCCATAACCAATTAATGCAATTTTCATTTTACTATTTTGAAACAAATATAATTCAATTGATACAATGAATTTTATCGTTCACCAAACGTTCCGATGGAACGAACGAACCGTGAATCACGGTTCTAGAGACGAGATGTTCCTATGGAACATTAAAGGTTTGATTTATTGGTGAGGCGAGAGGTTCCTATGGAACATTAAACGTTTGAGTTGTTGGTGAAAAAAACGGTCTATTCAGTATAACAATAATGTTTTGATTTATTGGTGAGGCGAGAGGTTCCTTTAGAATAATAATGTTAATGAAATATTGGTAAATTGAGTATAATACCCATTGAAACAAATTATTTATTTAATTACGATTTTAAAAACATTACATATTCTGTAATAAAGTTTCGGTTCATACAAAAACAAAAATGTTCCATCGGAACATTTCGTCTTTAAAAAAATATGCAATATTTTTTGGCGTTCCATCGGAACGCATGGTGATGGTGTTCGGACAGTTCCTTTATTCAGGGTTGATAAAAATATATTTCTCATCCCATTCCACATCCCA
>CANFGZ010000117.1 GCA_947446585.1 Chitinophagaceae bacterium
TA
This sequence comes from Chitinophagaceae bacterium, assembly GCA_947446585.1. Taxonomy (GTDB): domain Bacteria; phylum Bacteroidota; class Bacteroidia; order Chitinophagales; family Chitinophagaceae; genus Ferruginibacter. Next base: position 3 of record CANFGZ010000117.1, read on the forward strand.
CGTCAACTGGAACGTACACGTATAGTTATACAAATGGAGATGGTTGTGCATCAGTAGATACCTTGCATTTAACCATCAATGCAAGTACACACAATGCAGAAACGAGAACAGAGTGTGATTCATATACATGGCATGGCGTCAATCATACGTCAACTGGAACGTACACGTATAGTTATACAAATGGAGATGGTTGTGCATCAGTAGATACCTTGCATTTAACCATCAATGCAATAAACAATATCGACAGTACAGTAATAGCATGTGGATATGCTCTTTGGTATGGAGACACGCTTAGAGTGAATGGTGATTATGCTAAATCTTTCAGCAACCAAAATGGATGTGATTCAATAATTACACTTCATCTTACCGTAAATCCATTGCCTACAACACCGGGTTCAATAACTGGGTTGACGCAAGTTTGTACTGTTATTGGAGTTGCTGAAGGAACAAATTATTCAATAGACCCCGTTGCAGATGCCGTATCTTATATTTGGTCGGTACCTCCAATAGGATCAACATTACAAAGTGGACAAGGTTCTACTTCTATTAATGTAACATTTGATAATAGTTTGGCTTCAACTAATCAAGTGGTGAAAGTAGTCAGCGTTTCAGATAAAGGTTGTTTGAGTGCATCCAGTTATGTAGTATTATTTAAAACGATACCAAGTACAAATCCTGTTACGGGTCCAACTAATGTTTGTAATTATGTGGGTCAGGCAGTTGAGGTTACTTACAGTACAACACCGGTTGCTTATGCAACAAGTTATACTTGGGCTGTACCTGCTGGAGTTACTATTGTAAGTGGACAAGGAACGACTTCAATAAATGTGAAATTCTTAAGCACTTATGTTTCAGCGGTATTAACTAGTATTTCTGTGACTGCGAACTCAAATTGTGGAACAAGAGGGCCTAAGGTGCTAAGCGTTTCTGCTGTTAATGTACTATTCCCATCAGCAATTAATGGACCTACAAGTGCTTGTTCATATATTACAAACCAAACGTTGGCAACTTATAGTATTGATCCTGTTTTAAATGCAGTTAATTATGTTTGGACTGTTCCTGCAGGAGTAACTATAATTGGTTCAGGACAAGGGTCAACCAGCATTCAAGTATCTTTCAACAATAATACTTTTGCAACTTCTAGTATTAAAGTTAGAGCAGTATCTAATTGCTCGATTTCTTCAGACAGGTCTTTGGTTGTTTATGCAGGTAGTTATAGTGCGCCTCTTCCAATCACTGGTCCAACTAATGCATGTGGATATATTAATAACGAGCAACTTGCTACCTATTCAATCAGAAAAGTAGCAAATGCACCAGCTTATTTGTGGACTGTTCCTGCTGGAGTTACTATTATTTCTCATCCTGGTGGAACTGGAGAAAATGATACTGCCATTAATGTGATATTCAATTCTAGTTTCGTATTCGGTACATCAATTGCTGTTCAAACAACCGGATGTGGTTTAAGTGGGGCAAGAACATTAGCAATTACTGGTACTTTGCTTGCTGGTGCGCCATTGATTACTGGTCCACAAAATGTTTGTGAATTTATGCAATCTGCGGCTTATCCAACTGGGTTAATAGCAGCATACTCAATTCGTAAAGTAACAAATGCTAATTCATATAACTGGACTGTTCCTGCGAATAGCTCTATTATTAGCCATCCAGCTGGTTTAGGGTTTAATGATACTATGATTTATGTTAAGTTTACCTCAGTATTTACATCTGGTAGCCTTAGTGTTAGTGTAACAAATGCTTGTGGAACTTCGCCTGTTAGATCTCTTTCGATAATAAAATCTGGTCCGGCAGCTCCAACAACATTTGACGTGCAGTTTACAGCTCCATGTCCTAGCAGGATTTATACTTATACAGAGCCTGCTATGCCAAGAGCCGCTACTCAATTAATATGGACTGTTCCTGCAGGTGCAACAATCATTAGTGGTCAGGGTACAACCAGCATTCAGGTTTCATATCCGCCTTCAGTTAGTTACGGAACTGTACAAGTTCAGTCAATTAACAATTGTATGGTTGGAGCTTCTAGAAGCCTAGTTATTAAGATGGGAGCTTGCCCTAATTCTATTACATCAACAGCTACTAGCGGTAAAGGGGAGCTGAATCCTGATGATTTGACTGTGAAAATTTATCCTAACCCTACAACAACCGAATTCAAAATGTCTGTTCAATCGACAGTAAATGAAAATGTGGGAATAAAGGTTATGGATATGCAAGGAAGACTGGTAAAGAAATACAGCATTTCAGCAAGTCAGGCTATGAATTTTGGTAATGATTTGAAGCCAGGATCTTATATGGTTGAAGTAACTCAGGGTAACAAGAAAACAGTTCAGAGAGTAATGAAGTTCTAATAATAAAGGACTTGATGTATAAAGCTGATGCCCATCCTTTAAAAAAGGGTGGGCATTTTTTTATTAATTAACTATAGGAATTAACTGCAACATCTGGAATCATCAGGTCATTAAATAATATCGATGAAAATTTTACCAGGCTTTTGATGCTGTGCCATTTACTTTTTTTATAAAAAATAAATGCTTGTTTTCCTGATAATCAATATGAGAAGATTGGTTGTTTGATTTTATGGGTACGATATTGAAATCAGAAAATACTTTAAAGGGATAGTCGTTCAGGTGTTCAATTAAATTGATGGGATATAAATTTAATAGTCTTGAAAAAACATACATAACTTCAAAACCTTTGTAGGCGAAGTCGGAAGGTTTTCCTTTGTATAATTTTAAATAAGCATCCTGAATAATTTTGCTGTAATTGTCTGTTTTGTTATTGAAATAAGGAGAAGTAAAATAAACAGGAAAGTCTTTAAGATTTTCTTTATAATTTTTTCCAAAAGAAGTAAATCCATCCCAATTGGGCATTCCTATAAGTGTAATGTCATAGGTTTTAGTAACGCTGCTAAGGATGGTGGCAATGCTACTCACAAAATCTTCATCAAGGCTTCCTCCAATGATGAAATTCTTTTTAGTGCTGTCGAGGGCCGTTTTTATTAATATTAGATTGCTGTCCAGATTCATGGTTTTTATTTTCAGCAAGGGTTTGTTATCAGGCTTGTTGATGTTATTCAGATATCCTGCAACACGATCTTCCTGACTCCCTGTTTGGCGTACATGAATAATATTTTCTGTGTTATGATTTTGAAGCAGATAACTGAAGATGGCTTCACAATGAGACCTTAATGTAGAGTTTAAAATAACGTAATAGGGATTGCTTACAATGCCGCCATCGTTAGGGTAAGTGGCAGAAATGAAAGGGATTTTTTTTGATTCGGCAAATGATGCCAGTAAATTGAGTTCATCATCTTTTACAGCGCCGATAATTAATTCGAGGCTATCTAGTTTTTGTGAATCGATCAGTGATTTTACAGAAGCCGAATCCGATTTAGAATCATAAACAAATAAATCTACAATACAATTGCTAACCGGAAAACTATCAAGTGCAATTTGTGCGCCTTGTACAAAATCCAAACCTTGTAAAGCAAAGCGTGGAAATTTCTTTCCATAGCGGTAATCATTACCATGGAAAACAGAATCCAGATAAAGTGGAACAAATAATCCTATTTTTCTCACGGGTTGAGCAACAGAAACAAGAGATAAGGAGAGCAGCAAAAAGGCAATTGATATTTTCTTCATTGGATGTTAAATTATAATTGGAATAATCGGTTATGGTGTAAAAGTTACTCCCATTCAATTGTTGCGGGGGGCTTACTGCTAATATCATAAACGACACGGTTAATACCTCTCACACTATTGATGATTTCATTAGAAACATCTGCCAGGAAATTGTAAGGGAGATGAGCCCAATCTGCGGTCATGCCATCTACGGAAGTAACGGCTCTGAGAGCAATGGTATATTCATAGGTTCTTTCATCGCCCATCACACCAACACTTTTTACCGGCAACAGGATTGTTCCCGCTTGCCAAACTTTATCATATTCGCCCGTTTTTTTGAGATGCTGTGTATATATATAATCGGCTTCTTGCAATAATAGTACTTTATCTTCTGTAACCTCACCCAGAATACGGATACCTAAGCCAGGCCCTGGGAATGGATGCCTGTTCAATAAATCTGAGGGAATGCCCAATTCTGTTCCAATTTTTCTGACCTCATCTTTAAATAATGTTCTTAAGGGTTCTACCAGTTGTAATTTCATTTTTTCGGGTAGGCCTCCAACGTTATGATGAGATTTTATGGTAACAGAAGGTCCGTGAACCGAAGCGGATTCTATCACGTCGGGATATATTGTACCCTGACCGAGAAAACTGATATCAGTAAGTAAGTGAGCTTCCTGATCAAAAATGTTGATGAAGGCTGAGCCTATGGCTTTTCTTTTGTCTTCAGGTAGAATTTTTCCTGCCAGTTGAGTATAGAAATGTTCGCGGGCATTTACGCCTTTTACGTTTAACCCTAACTGCTTGTATATATTCAGTACTTCTTCGAATTCGTTTTTACGAAGTAATCCGTTATCTACAAAAATGCCAAAAAGATTTTTGCCAATTGCTTTATGGATCAGGGTTGCGGCTACAGTGCTGTCTACACCGCCACTTAATCCCATAACTACTTTTTTATCTCCGATTTGATTTTTGAGTGCATTAATGGATGCTGTAATGAAATGGGCTGCTGTCCAATCGCCGGTGCAATGGCAAACACTAAACAGGAAATTATTTATTATTTTTTTTCCTTCGGTGGAGTGGTAAACTTCAGGATGGAATTGTAATCCGTAAATAGGATGGAGGTTGCTATCATTGTTTTTAAATGCGGCAACAGGAATACTGTCTGTGATGCCCAACAAGCTGAAACCTTCGGGAAGAATTTTAATGGTGTCGCTGTGGCTCATCCATACCTGAGATGCGGGAGATACCTGCTCCATGAAAATATCTTTATCAGTAGCGAGGAAGTTTACTCTGCCATATTCTCTTTTGTTACTTTTCTCTACAACACCTCCAAAGTTTTTAATGGTCAGCTGCGCGCCATAGCAAATACCTAACACAGGAACCTGCGCGGCAATGGAATGAATATCTACATCAGGCGCATTTTCTTCGTTTACAGAAAAAGGTGACCCAGACAGAATGACTCCTTTCAAATGGCTGTCAAATACTATTTTTTTATGATAAGGAATGATCTCACAAAATACACTGGATTCTCTTACTGCTCTCGCAATCAATTGAGTATACTGTGATCCGAAATCTAAAATGATAATTTTTTCATGCATGTAGCGCAAAGGTAAATTATTTAAATAAATACAATCAAGATTCTATTATCCAGCAATATCCAGTTTATCCATCCAATGCAACGTAACATCACTTTCAGGAGAGATTGCTGAGAAAATGGGGTTATCCACAATCAATCATCAAGCTTGAAGCATCCATCTAGCCATCTTAATTCCCTATTTTCAAACTTTTTATTCAAAATTCTTTTGCTGTTTCAAAACATCCCCTTACCTTTGCACTCCAAATTAAAAAACGGAAAAAATAAAGTTCTTTTTATATGTCACAACGAATCAGAATAAAACTACAGTCTTACGATCACAATTTGGTTGATAAATCAGCCGAAAAAATCGTAAAAACTGTTCGCAGTACAGGTGCAGTAGTAACAGGTCCTATTCCTTTACCTACTCACAAGAAAATTTTCACTGTCTTGCGTTCGCCGCACGTAAATAAAAAAGCGCGTGAGCAGTTTCAATTGTGTACACACAAACGTTTATTAGACATTTACACCAGTACCAGCCGTACGGTTGACGCTTTAAGCAAATTAGATTTGCCAAGTGGTGTGGATGTTGAGATCAAAGCTTGATGAACCTTCCTGAATTGCGGGATAGGCATTGGGTAAGCTCTTGAAAAGAAAAAATATGAACGTCTATGTCTCACCTCAACGGAGAGACCGCTGGACATAAAACAAATACAATGAAAAGTATTATTGGAAAAAAAGTTGGCATGACCAGCATTTTTGATGCAACCGGTAAACAAACTGCCGTTACCATCATCGAAGCAGGTCCATGTGTTGTAACTCAAAAGAAAACCGTTGAAACTGACGGTTACAATGCACTTCAGTTAGCATTTGGCGATAAAAAGGAGAAACACTCTGTTAAAGCCGAAATTAATCACTTCTCCAAAGCCGGTACGGCTCCAAAAAGATTCGTAAAAGAAATACGCGATAGCGAAATTGACAAGAACGTTGGTGAAACCATCACTGTTGATATTTTTGCCGAAGGCGACAAAGTTGCTGTGGTAGGAACAACAAAGGGTAAAGGTTTCCAGGGTGTAGTTAAGCGTCATGGCTTCAGTGGAGTTGGTGAGCAATCTCATGGTCAGCACGATCGTCAGAGAGCTCCGGGTTCTATTGGTAATTCATCTGATGCTAGTCGTGTATTTAAAGGAATGCGCATGGCAGGTCGTATGGGTGGAGACAGTGTAAAAATGAAAGGACTTAAAGTGGTTAAAATATTCCACGAAAAAAATTATATCCTGGTGAGTGGGTCGGTTCCTGGTCATAACGGATCAATTGTTTTAATTCAGAAATAATAATTATCAAACGCAATTTTTAAGCGTTCAAAAAAATAGACAATGCAAGTAGATATTATAAATAACAAAGGCGAAAAAACTGGAAGAACAATTGAACTTCCGGAAGAAATTTTTGGAATTGAGCCTAATGACCATGTGATTTATTTGGCCGTTAAACAATTTCAAGGTGCTCAACGTCAGGGTACTCACAAAGTGAAAACTCGTATGGAAGTTAAAGGGTCTTCTAAAAAGTTGCACAAACAAAAAGGTACTGGTGGTGCTCGTAAGGGTAATCTTCGCAATCCATTATACAAAGGTGGTGGTACTATATTTGGACCTAAGCCACACAAATATGATATCAAATTAAACCGCAAGGTTAAAGATTTGGCTAAGATGAGTGCATTGGCATACAAAGCAAAAGAAAACGCAATTGTTGTAATGGAAGATGTTACAATGAGTGCTCCCAAAACAAAAGCCTTTTCCGGAATTTTAAAGCATTTAAATATCGGTAAAAAGAAAGCATTATTTGTTATTCCTGAATACGACGATAATATTTACATGAGTTTGAGAAATGTTCAAGGTGTGAATGGTTCAGTGTTAAGTGATATGAACACTTACGACATTCTTAATGCTAATGTACTAGTGATGACAGAAACAGCAGCGAAACTATTTACAGAAGTAGAAGCTTAATACAACTAAAAAGTAAAAATTTAAAAGTAAAACTTATCTAGTTATTTAACTTTTGAATTTTAAATTTTAAAAATTATATACATTAAATATGAAACTGTCTGACGTTTTAATAAAACCAATTTTATCTGAAAAAGCTAATAAGCAAGCAGAGAAAATGAACCGTTATGCTTTTGTGGTAGACAGAAAAGCAAACAAACTTGAAATCAAAAAAGCGATAGAATTGTTTTATGGTGTTCAGGTAGA
>CANFGZ010000118.1 GCA_947446585.1 Chitinophagaceae bacterium
GATGCGAATACGCAGGTATCCTTCCATAACTATTTGTCCGGATAAAGTGCCTGTTATAGTTGAGCTTTGCCCCGAGGCAATTAATGCAATCGCAAAAAGTGTGGAAGCGATATGGTTTCCTAAAACAGGAGAGAGTAACTCATGTGCCTTTTTTATTTCGCCAACATCCGTTCTTCCAGTCTTGAAAAATACGGTGGCGGCTAAAATGAGTATAGCTGCATTAATCAGAAAAGCAATGTTTAGTGCTATGGTACTGTCAATTAAACTCCATTTTAAAGCTTCTTTTATACCGGCATTAGTTCTTTTAATTTTTCTTGTTTGTATTAATGCAGAATGTAAATACAAATTGTGAGGCATTACAGTGGCGCCAATCATTCCTATAGCTAAATACAATGCTGTTTCCTTTGGGATTTTTCCAATGATACCTTGCGATTGATAAAGAGAAGGGGCATCAGGAAAAGAAGGAAGAAATCCTTTGATGATTTCATGAATTGGAGGATGAGCAATTAAAATATTTACAAGAAATGAAAATCCAATAATAGCAATCAGTAAAATGATAAAGATTTCAATTTTTCTCATGCCCAGGCGCTGCAAGTATAAAAGCAAAAAAGTATCCAATACGGTAATACTAACGCCAGCTATCAGGGGTAATCCGAAAAGAAGTTGCAAGCCTATAGCCATCCCTAATACTTCTGCAAGGTCTGTTGCTGCGATAGCGATTTCGGCTAATACCCAAAGAATGAAATTTATTTTTGCAGGATAAGACTCTCTGTTGGCTTGTGCAAGGTCCCTTCCTCTTACAATACCCAGTCTTGCACTTAAACTTTGTAAAAGAATAGCCATGATATTGCTCGCCAATAAAACCCAGATTAGCGTATATCCATATTTACTTCCACCCGCCAGATCTGTAGCCCAGTTGCCAGGATCCATATACCCTACACTTACAAGATAGGCCGGACCAATAAATGAAAATATTTTTTTCCATCCATTTCCGCCATTTGTAGTGTCGATACTTTCATGTACCTCACTTAAAGAATAATCAGATTGTTTTTTTTTAGACATGGTGAAATAAAATAGCAATACCGTATTTTAAAAAGAATATTGTTATCGCAAATCTATCATTATTTTTATTGTCAATAATAACAATACACTGATTCTCGTCAGTGTTTATTAATTGTAAATATAACTTGTAATAAATACTCAAATAAATTTAAAAAAACGGGTTATCTTGTGTATATAAAAGTGTAATATGGATTTTAGAAATTACAAAGTACCTTACCCTGTTGATGGAGCTTATAAAAAAACAGTTGCTTATTTCTCAATGGAATTTGCCATTCATCAACCCCTAAAAATTTACAGTGGAGGCTTGGGATATCTTAGCGGATCACATTTAAGAAGTGCATACGAGCTTCGGCAAAATCTAGTAGGCATTGGAATTTTATGGAAGTATGGATATTATGACCAGGCCCGTAATCAGGATCAAACCCTTCAAGTACAATGGAACGAAAAAATTTATAGTTTTCTGGAAGATACCGGCATCAAATTCCAAATTGAAATTCATGGACATCCAGTATGGGTAAAGGCATTGTATCTGAATCCCGAAACATTTAAAACAGCTCCTTTATTTTTATTGACAACCGATCTTCCAGAGAATGATTATATTTCTCACACTATTTCGCACAGATTATATGATGGAAATGTAGCCACAAAAGTGGCTCAATTTATTTTACTGGGAGTAGGAGGGGCTAAATTATTAGATGAACTGAACTTCAATCCTGAATTATATCATCTTAATGAAGCACATGCAATAAGTGCTGCTTTTTATTTGCGAAAAAAATGGGGAAGTATCGAAGAAGTGAAAAAGCATTTGGTCTTTACTACCCATACTCCTGAAGAAGCCGGAAATGAAAAACATGATTTACATCTTTGTGAAAAAATGGGTTATTTCTGTGGAATGCCTTTAAACGAGGTGAAAGAAATTGCTGGGACTTCAGATGGTTTATTCAATCACTCTTTAGCAGCTTTGCGATTTGCGAAATTAGCTAATGGAGTGAGTCAGCTGCACGGTGAAGTGAGTCGTCAAATGTGGAATAAATTTGATGATATTTGCGAAATCAAAGCAGTCACCAATGCTCAAAACTGGCAGTATTGGGCAGACAAACAAATGTATAAATTCATGGATGATAATAAAGAACCTGAATTTATCGATAGGAAAAGGCATCTAAAAAAACGGGCAATGGAAATCATTGCAGATCAAACTGGGAAATTGCTTAATCCGGATATTTTTACAATAGTTTGGGCTAGAAGATTTGCCGGATATAAAAGAGCCGAATTGCTAACCCGGGATAAAGAAAGATTTTCGGCGTTAATGAGCAATAAAAAATATCCTGTTCAGTTAGTTTGGGCCGGTAAACCATATCCTTTGGATTATCCCGCTATCAGTGATTTTAATTATCTGGTTAATCTAAGTAAAGATTTCAAGAATATTGCAGTTTGCATCGGCTACGAATTAACGTTAAGTAAGCGCCTCAAACAAGCTTCTGATGTTTGGTTAAATAATCCCAGAGTTCCAAGAGAAGCAAGTGGTACCAGCGGTATGACTGCGGCAATGAACGGTTCAGTAAATTTTAGTACTAATGATGGCTGGATCAGAGAATTTATTCATCATGGAAATAATGGTTTTGTAGTCCCATTGGTTGATTATGATAAAATGTCTGTTCAGGAACAGGATGATTACGACATGGAAAAATTATTTGAAATTCTGGAAAATCAAATTCTTCCCATGTATTACGACAATCCCCATAACTGGAGAGAAATTGTAATGAACGGAATGCGCGATGTGAGGCTTCAATTCGATAGTAATAGAATGGCCAAGGAATATTATGAAATCATGTACAAATAAAAAATTTCAAACAAATAAAAAAGGGATTGATAGATTCAATCCCTTTTTTATTTACTGTCATTTTAGATTAATTTGAATATTCTGTAGTTGATACAACTTTTGAACTCATGGTCATGCCCATTGATTCCATTGTCATTTTAATGTCGCCATCATTTACAACTTTAATAACCTGACTAGTTTTAGTGTTTACAGTTCTGGTTTCGGTGGAACTTAGGTCCATGCCCATTGTTATAGAAGTACCCTGCATTTCCTGTTCAGTTGAGCCCAAAATCGTGCTGTTGACTTTTATGGTTGCAATGTCTTTATCTGTTGAAATCCACTTGAAAGTTTTTTTAGTAGTCAATCCTTTTTCAACTGTTGAATCGCTCCATGAATCTCCAATTTTGGTATTTGCAGGGATGACTAAAAATGCATCCATTACACCCTGGTTTTGATTAGTAGACATTGAAAACATTCCAGAACCGCTGTTATTTCCTTTATTATTTTCACTTAAAGACTTAACTCCTCCGGTTAACTTATCAAGTGATAATGTATCAGTAACATTTAACCTGGCACTGGCTTTTTGTCCAATTTCTGAATTTTTATCTTCTGGTTTGTCTGAGTCAAAGGTCATGTTTTGACCCATGCCATCAACTGACATTTTCATTTTTACGGGAGTGTAAGTAATGATATATGATTTTGCATTTTCATCAATTACTTTAATTTCAAAATCGGTGTTATTGTCCGTTTTCATGGTTCCCATGCCGAGATCCATATCCATAGACATAGCAGTTTTTGCAACAATTTTTTGTCCTTTTGTTAGCTTAATGCTTTTAGGCGTTTGAGAAAATGTGCTTCCTGAAATTAGCATTAAACTGAATAGAATTGTTTTTTTCATTTTATGAGTTTTTATAATTTGGGCAAAGATAGGAGATTTCATCATTTATAGCCGTGGCCTTAAGGCAAAGCTAGGAATGAGGAAATACAGGGGAAATAAAAAAGAGCCACTTTTGAAGTGGCTCTTTTTTAAATAAATGACTTGAATTTATCCGATAACTGTTACATTAACAGCATTCATTCCTTTTTTGCCATTTTGAAGTTCAAATTCAACCTTATCACCTTCCTTGATTTCGTTGATTAAACCGCTGACGTGTACAAAAGTTTCTTTGTCTGAATCGTCGTGTTTGATGAAACCGAATCCTTTTTCAGAATTGAAAAACTTTACGGTTCCTTGATTTTTTGTGTTCATTTTTTAAGTTGTATTGTATTAATAAAGTGCTAAGATACTTTATTAAAGTCAAAAAGCCTCATTTTATTAATACATGAATCTGTAAAAAGCGAAAATTGGCTATTCTTCAACATAAGAACTTACCGGTTCGCAAGTGCATATAAGATTTCTGTCGCCAAATGTATTATTAACCCTACTTACAGAAGGCCAGAATTTATTATTTTTTACATACTCAAGAGGAAATGCTGCCTGCGTTCTTGAATAACTATGATTCCACACATCATTCATTACCACAAATTGAGTATGAGGTGCATTTTTAAGGGGGTTGTCCACTTTATCTGAACTTCCTTGTTCAATAGCACTTATTTCTTTTCTAATATTCATGAGGGCATCGCAAAATCTGTCCAGTTCAGCCTTGTCTTCGCTTTCTGTAGGTTCAATCATAATTGTTCCGGCAACAGGAAAGCTCAGTGTAGGTGCATGGAAATTATAATCCATGAGTCTTTTGGCAACGTCTTCGGCTTCAATACCAAATTGTTTAAATGGCCTTAGGTCTATTATAAATTCGTGAGCGCAGGTACCATTTTTTCCGGTGTATAAAATTTTGTAATCATTTTGTAAACGGGCCTTCATATAATTAGCATTCAAAATAGCTACTTCTGTGCTTTTTGTCATTCCTTCTGAGCCCAGCATTTTTATGTAAGCATAGCTGATCAGTAAAATAGAAGCACTTCCATATGGAGCTGCACTTACAGCAGGAATAGCTGTTGAATGATTAATTAAGCTTACATGTCCGGGTAAAAAAGGAGCTAGTTTATCATTCACACAAATAGGGCCCATGCCAGGGCCGCCGCCACCATGTGGGATAGAAAATGTTTTGTGCAGATTAAGATGACAAACATCCGCGCCAATATTGCCAGGACTAGTTAAGCCAACCTGAGCGTTCATATTGGCTCCATCCATGTAAACCAATCCGCCGTGCTCGTGAATAATGTTGCAAATTTCTATAACGCTTTCCTCAAAAACGCCATGAGTACTTGGGTAGGTTATCATTAATCCAGCCAAATCATCTTTATGGTTTTCGGCTTGCATTTTCAGGTCATCCATATCTATATTCCCCGAGTCGTCGCATTTGGTAACCACAACTTTAAATCCGGCCATAACTGCAGAAGCTGGATTGGTGCCATGCGCTGAAATAGGAATCAAAATAACATTACGATGAGATTCCTTTCTGTGTTCATGATAAGCTCGAATGGTTAATAATCCGGCATATTCACCTTGCGCTCCGCTATTTGGTTGGAGTGAAGTGGCAGTGAAACCCGTTATTTTAGAAAGCCAGACTTCGAGCTCTGTTAGAATTTGCTGATATCCTTTCCATTGGTCCGCAGGTGCAAAGGGATGTAGCGCACTGAACTCTGGCCAGCTTACGGGAATTAATTCTGTAGCCGCATTTAATTTCATTGTGCAGCTACCTAAAGAAATCATTGAGGTATTCAAACTAAGATCTTTATTCTCAAGACTTTTTAGGTATCTCATCATTTGAGTTTCGCTTCTATGAGCATTGAAAACAGGGTGCGTAAGAAACTCAGAAGTTCGTGTTAGTGTAGTAGGAATATTGTTGAGTAATTGATTGTCTTCAACTACTACGCCTTTGAAATCTTTATGTGCTGCGGAAGCAAATATTTTAATAATTTCATTTATATCTTTCAAAGAAGTTGTTTCGTCAAGTGAAATGAAAATCTGATTTTTTTCGTAGCCGAAATTTATTTTTGATTTTTCCGAATTGGTTTTGATTATTTCAACTTGATCTGAAATTATTGCAATGGTATCAAAGTAATGTTGGTTTTCGACGTTGAAACCTAATTCTTTTAACTTTGTACTTAACGTTAAACAGAGTAACGATGTTCTTTTGGCAATATTAATCAATCCTTCTGCACCATGATAAACTGCATAAAGTGCTGCGATATTGGCCAGCAAAGCTTGCGCTGTACAAATATTGCTGGTTGCTTTTTCTCTTCTAATATGTTGTTCTCGTGTTTGTAAAGCCATTCTTAAACAACGGTTTCCACTGGCATCGATACTTACACCAATTATTCTTCCGGGTATATTTCTTTTAAATTCATCTTTTGTTGCGAAAAACGCAGCATGTGGTCCGCCAAAGCCCATAGGAACACCAAAGCGCTGAGTATTTCCTATGGCAATATCTGCACCTAATTCACCTGGAGGAGTTAATAAACATAAGGCCAAAAGATCGGTTGCCATAATTACCTGAGCATTCACAGCATGAACATTATCAATGAAAGTACGATAATCTTCTATCAGGCCATTTTTATTGGGATATTGAACTAAGGCTCCAAAATAAGAGTTATCCAATTCAACAGTTTTGTAATCACCAAATACTAATTCAATAAGGATTGGTTTGGCCCTGGTGATGAGTACTTCTTTTGTTTGAGCAAAAACATTTTCATCAACAAAAAATTTAGGTGCAGTTATGGCATCATGATTTTTGTTTTTATGGTTGAACAACATGGCCATAGCCTCGGCGGCGGCTGTACCTTCATCAAGCAAACTTGCATTGGCGATGGGTAAGCCGGTCAGATCACTTACCATAGTTTGGAAATTAAGCAAACTTTCAAGACGTCCCTGGGCAATTTCTGCCTGATAGGGCGTGTATTGTGTGTACCATCCTGGATTTTCAAAAACGTTTCTGAGGATAACACTTGGCGTGAATGTCTGATAGTATCCTTTTCCTATGTATGAACGGAAAACTTTGTTTTTTGAAGCCGTTTTTTTCAGCTGAGCAAGGTATTCATGCTCATTCAAAGAAGGACCGGTTTTCATGGGTTTTTTTAACCGGATAGATTTTGGAATGGTCTTATTGATAAGCTCTTTGATACTGTCAACACCAATTACTCGTAACATTTCATTCATTTCATTTTCATCTGGGCCTATATGACGCTGGATGAATTCGCTGTGTTGTTGTTCAAAAAGATTCATAATAAATTATTGTAAGCTTTATCTTAATATTGTTGAAAATTAAATTAAATCAGTTTGGATTGATGCACTCAGAAATCTGGCGCAAATTTACACTAACCTTTCTAGATTTTAAGAATATAAACAATAAGGATTTGGCTTGTGGAAAAAAAGAGGAGATTTTGTCAAATTAATTTCAAAAATGAGTAAAGAAATACTGCACAACTGGGAAAAAAAAACTGCCGAAAATCAAAAAAAATAC
>CANFGZ010000119.1 GCA_947446585.1 Chitinophagaceae bacterium
GAAAAAAGTACAAAACGAACTTTATAAAACTACGATAGACATAGGTGCTTCAAAATTGAAACAATTGTTATGGTATTTGGTAAACATAATAATATTAAAAAATTCATTCAATATCAGTTCAGCATCCAAAGTTTTATTTCTAAAAATATTTGGTGCCAGCATTGGTAAAGGTGTTAATATAAAGCCGTGTGTAAATATAAAATATCCATGGAAGCTCTCAATAGGTGATTATACTTGGATTGGAGAAGAAGTATGGATTGATAATTTATCAGATGTAATGATTGGCAACAATGTTACTTTATCACAAGGTGCAATGATTTTAACAGGCAGTCATGATCATACCAAAACAACATTTGATTTTATTTCTATGCCTGTAATAATTGAAGATGGTTGCTGGATTGGTGCCAGGGCAGTTGTGTATGGTGGAGTTACTTGTAAAACACACGCTATTCTTGGGATAAATGCGGTTGCAGAAACTAATTTGGAGGAATATATCATTTATAAAGGCAATCCTGCAGTTCCTGTATTTAAAAGAACTATATCATAAAACAATTGTACATGGATTTAAAAGTACATTTGATATTAGTTAATTCAGTTAACATTTTATTTTATTCAAATTGAATTTTAAATGTAATTTTTGTCTTAATAATCTGAATATTTGCATTTATAAAAATGTATGACAAATAATCCTATCCATCATAGACATATCAAAACGGCCCTAACTATCAGGTTAGTTGAAGAAAAATTCCTGCAACTTTTCTCTGAAGGCAAACTGAATGGAACCGTTCATACCTGTGTAGGACAAGAGTTCTCAGCATTAGCTTTCGCGGGGCAACTCAAGAAAAAAGATTTTGTTTTTTCCAATCACAGATGTCATGGACATTACATTGCGTTTACCGATGATGTGAGAGGGCTACTGGCAGAGTTGTTAGGGAAAGAAACCGGCACTTGTGGAGGTATAGGCAGTAGTCAGCACCTTTGTAACAATAATTTTTTTTCCAATGGTATTCAAGGAGGTATTGTACCTGTAGCCGCCGGTTATGCATTGGGAAATAAATTGAAGAAAAACGGAGCGATTGGTTTAGTTTATATAGGAGATGGAACTCTAGGAGAGGGTGCACTTTATGAAACCATGAATATTATTTCAAAATGGGAGATCCCATTATTGATAGTTTGTGAAAATAACTTTTATGCGCAATCTACTGCCCAGCAAGTTAATTTAGCCGGTGATATTGAATCAAGAGCAGCAGCTTTTGGAATAAACACTTATAAAGGATATACTTCTTCACCCGAAGAGTTGCTCTCAAAAGCCGAAGAGGTAATATCATATGTCCGTGATGAATGTAAACCCGCATTTTTTCTGGTAGAAACCTATCGTCTTAATCCACATTCAAAGGGTGATGATGACAGAGATCCTGCTGAAATTGAAAAATTCAGAAATAATGATTACCTCGAAATATTTCAAAAAACTAATCCTGTTTATTACAATCAATACCAAACAGAAATCACTAATGAAATAGATGTTTTGTTGTCTGATATTTTTAATGACAGTGATTTGGCTCTTGATAAATATTATTCACCAAAAGTACCAGTTGAAAATGCAGATTGGATGGCTCTTGATCCCATTGGAAAAAGACAGGTTGAATTACTGAATACTTTTTTTAAAGATAAAATGGTGGCAGATGAACTCACTGTATTTATTGGCGAAGATATTTTGTCGCCTTATGGCGGTGCATTCAAAGTGGCGAAAGATCTTTCTTTTATTGCTCCGGAGCGAACATTCTCCACACCCATATCAGAGTCGGCTATTATGGGAATTTCAAATGGGCTTGCATTAAATGGATTTAAGCCTTTTGCAGAAATTATGTTTGGTGATTTTATTACGCTTGCTTTTGACCAGATTGTGAATCATGCTTCTAAGTTTTATCACATGTTCAACAAGAAAGTATCGTGTCCAGTTGTGGTACGTACGCCAATGGGTGGGCGAAGAGGCTATGGCCCTACACATTCTCAGACGCTCGATAAATTTTTAATTGGTATAGATAATGTAAAGACAGTGGCGTTGAATACTTTTTTTGATCCTGCTGTTTTATATCATTCTATATCATCAGAAATTCATCCGGTTATCGTAATTGAAAATAAAATAGATTACGGAAAAAAAATATTGAATCACCAAAGTCCGAATTATTATTACGAAAGAACAGATGATCTGTATCCTGTAGTAAGGGTTCGACCTATACTTTCAAAACCAACCCTTACCATTGTTTCATATGGTGGCATGGCTGATTTAATCAATACTATTTTAAACGACATATTTGTTGAAACGGATCTTAAGCCTGAATTAATCATCCCATCTTTAATCAGCGAAATGCCGGTGCATTTAATTGCCGACTCATTAGAAGAGAGTGGTAAATTGCTTTTTGTAGAAGAAGGCAGCGCTTCCGGAGGCATAGGTGCCGAATTAGCGGCGCAGGTTGCTGAGTACACCGACTTTAAATATGTATTTAGAAGAATTGCAGCACTTCCGGTTCCTGTACCTTCCGTGAAATCACTTGAAAATTTAGTGATACCTGATAAAAACAGAATAATACAAGAAATAAAATATTATTTTACATAATGGCATTGCTTCAAGAAATAAAAGTACCATTACTTTCAGTTAATGATACATCTCTTACGATTATCGATACGCCTTTTACATCAGGTGAAAAAGTCGATACCGGACAAGTTATAGTCGTTTTTGAAACATCAAAAACCAGTTATGAAGTAACAGCAGAAACTCCAGGGTATATTCAATATCTATGTTCTAATGGTGATGATTATGAGGTGAACGAAGTGGTGGTTAAAATTTTTTCTGATTCAAAAGATATCGATCTTTCAGTTGAGACTCCTGTAAAAAAAATAAAAAAACTTGCACCAATCAATACTAAAGAATGGAGTGGAGAAACTCAGTTTTCATCAGGAGCTAAAAAACTACTGGAAGAAAATGAATTAAGCTCAGACTTATTCAAAGGGTACGATTTTGTAAGTAAGGAAGATGTAATGGCTATAATGGTATCGAGTCCTAAGACGAAAAAAAATAAACTGGCTAATTCTGTTTCACAAATGCCAAAACAAACCAGACTTGACATCATTGATTATAAAATAAGTTCCGGTAAAAAAATAGAAATTGATTATTTAAGTGATGTGCAACAGGCAGGACTGACCAGTACTGTTCATATTTATGTAGATACAGCATTTATTTTTGGTCATTTAAATAATGCACTCAAAGCGCTTAAAAATTCTATATTGCCTTTAGTGATTTATGAATCTTCCAGATTATTGAAAAAGTATCCTTTGCTGAATGCCTTTTATAATTCAGACAGCATTTCTGTTTATAAAGATATAAATCCGGGATTTGCAATAGATATTGGCAAGGGGCTGAAAGTATTGAATGTAAAAAATGCGGGTGAATTATCTATTCAGCATATTGAAGAAAAAATTCTTGATCTTTCGGGTAAATATCTAGATGATAAACTGGAGCTAGAACATTTAACCGATATTACTTTCACCATAACTGATCTTTCTGCAGAAGGTACTTTCTTATTCAAGCCACTGGTAAATTTTATGAATAGTTCTATTTTGGGAATTTCATCAATTGATACCAAATTGAACAGATGTGTTCTCAGTATGACTTTCGATCACAGAATTACAGAAGGAAAGCTAGTTGCCGGTTTTTTACAAGAGTTAAAAATAAGATTGGAGTCTTACCGTTCGGATAATCAAAGTTTGATGAATCAGGATGTAATGTGTTTTAAATGCAGAAAGAAGCTGAAGGATGATCTGGCTGATGTTGGTTTTTCAAAATGCATCACACCTAAAGGAGACGAGGCTTATATTTGTCAAAGTTGTTTTAAAGGTTATTAATCATGGAAGAAAAATTAAAAGAAATAATTGCTTCATATCTCAACATAACTGCATCTGCAATTGATGGAAAAACTTTGATTAACAGACAGGCAGTTTCCAGTTCTATAATTTTACACAGGATGTATGGGGAGCTTGCTAATGAAGGTTTTGTTGTTGAAAATTATACAGATATCAATTCATATGGTGAATTGTTAAAAAAGCTTTCCAATGCGGAATCTTCTTCACAAGTTGATGCGTCTGATACTTTTCCGATTATCTCAAATTTTGATCAATTGCATTCTAATGCGTCATCAAATGCAGGTGTGGGAATTGACATAGAAAATATATCAGCATTTCCTGAATGTTATGATTTCAGAGAAGATGAGTTTTACAAGAATAATTTTTCAAGCGAGGAAATAGCATATTGTGTTCTTAAAAAAAATCCTATTGTATCATTTGCCGGATTATTTTCTGCAAAAGAAGCGATTGTAAAAGCGGATAATAACTATTCAGGTAGGCCTTTTAAAACAATAGTAATATCTCATGATCCCGCCGGAAAAGCTATTCACGCCGATTTTTTAATTTCTATTTCTCATACTGAAAATATAGCTGTAGGCATTGCTATATCTAAAAAAATAAACAATGATTCAAGTTTCTCTAATTTGGGAACAATTATAAACCAAAATGAGCACACCAAGAGGTCGCCTGTTTTATTGATCTCATTGATAGCATTGATTATTTCTGTAATTTCATTATTAATTGCAGTTTTTTGCTTTAAATTAGTTCATATTAACTAAGATAAAAAGGTTTATTTTTTATAATATTATCTCATTAAATGAAAGTATCGATTATTACAGTAACGTACAATTCCGAAAAATATCTCGAAGATTGTATACTATCAGTGATAAAACAACAGCATAAAGATATTGAGTTTATTATCATAGACGGGAAATCAAACGACAGAACTGTTGATATTGTAAAGAAATACGAAAGACACATTTCTAAATGGGTTTCTGAAACAGACAGAGGTATGTATGATGCCATCAATAAAGGGATGCAAATGGCATCAGGCGATGTCATTGGGATCTTAAACAGTGATGATATGCTAGAGGATGATACCGTGGTTGAAGCCATAGTAGATGCCTTTGAAAAGCAGAAAGTTGATAGCATCTATGGCGACCTTGAATATGTAGACCCTGATAATATCAAGAAAATATACAGAATCTGGAAGGGCAAGCCTTATAAAAGAAGTTTGTTTCAATTAGGATGGATGCCTGCTCATCCTACTTTTTATTTCAAAAGAGAATTGTTTCTGAAATATGGAGGTTATGAAACTCATTTTTTCAGTGCAGCTGATTATGAATTCATGTGCAGGTATTTATTTCACAATCATATCAGTTCATATTACATACCAAAACTGCTGGTAAAAATGAGAAGAGGAGGGCAAAGTAATAGTGGCATAAAATCTCGACTCAGGGCAAACAGAAGAGATTTTCTGGCGATGAAAAAAAATGGGGTTCCGTTTCCTTTTTTTGTTTCAATATTAAAGCCATTGAGCAAATTGCATCAGTATTACAATAAATAACTTCAGATAAATTTGTTGCTGTCTGAAAGGTAAAATGTAAAATAATATGTTCTCTTTATTTAAAAAGAAAGAAAATATTAATGTCGATTATTTCCCGTTTACAACGGATATGCATTCTCATATACTTCCTGGTATTGATGATGGTTCTCCTGATTTGGAAACATCAATAATGCTTATTCAAGGATTAATGTCTGCAGGTGTTAAACGTTCAATTGCAACTCCTCATATCATTGGAGATTTATACAGAAATAATCCTGAAACGATTAACAACGCCTTACAATTATTAAAAACTGAATTAAAAAATCGAAATATTGATTTTCAAGTAAGTGCAGCAGCGGAATATATGCTTGATAGCTATTTCCTTGAACTGTTAAACGGCAAGCAAAAATTACTCACGCTGAAAGACAATATCATACTCACTGAATTTTCTTATGCTTCAATGCCTGATGATCCTGGTAAATTTTCATTCGCCATACAAATGGCCGGGTATTCACCAATACTGGCTCATCCTGAAAGATATCCATACTACTACGATAATTATAAAATGTATCACCGCCTTGCAGATTTGGGCTTCATGCTTCAATTGAATCTTCTTTCTCTTACGGGTTATTATGGAAAAGAAGCCGCCAAAGCCGCAGATTATATGCTAAAAAACGAATTAGTCTCTTTTGTAGGTTCGGATATGCATCACGAAAGACATCTGGCAATGCTGTCTGAATCTAGATCTAAAGCCAGCTTTAATAAATTCCTTTCTCACCGCAACTGGAATGATTTTCTGGAGTAGCTAAAAAAGTTTCCAAGGTTTAAGTTGTTGAAAAGGGAATCATATGCTCCAGTCGATAATCTTATTTTCCCACTCCTTATTAAAAACGGCGGCAATTTTTATATAATTGTCTGTATAGCCTTCCATCATTCCGTTTTTATTTTCTCCTTCAAATAAAACTTTTCTTGTTTGTCCAATATGCTTATTGGTAAATTCCTGTGTTTTGCGATAGCTGATATTTCTTAGAATTTTATTTCTTTCATTCCGGATAGGAATGGGAACAACGGGTTTAATTTCCAAAGCCTGCGTATGATCTCTTTCTGAATAAGTAAAAACATGTAAATAAGAAATGTCAAGAGATTCAATAAACATCGCGGATTCATTAAAGTCGTCTTCTGTTTCTCCGGGAAATCCCACGATTACATCTGCGCCAATACAGGCATGAGGCATCAATAATTTAATTAGTTCCACTCGCTCTTTGTATAGTTCTCTTTTATAACGCCTGCGCATATTGGCCAGTGTTTTATTAGAACCGCTTTGCAATGGGATATGAAAATGAGGCATGAATTTATTACTGTTGCTTACGAGTTCAATCATCTCATTGGTTAAGAGATTAGGCTCTATAGATGAAATTCTGATTCGTTCTATCGGAGATTCCATTTCCATGGCTTTCATTAAATCAAGAAAATTCTCTTCATGTTTTTTCCCGCCGGTATTTCCTTTTCCAAAATCTCCAAGATTAATTCCAGTAAGTACAATTTCTTTAGCTCCTCCTGTAACAATTTCTTCGATATTTTTCAACACATTGTTTACGCTATCACTTCTGCTTTTTCCTCTCGCCATAGGGATAGTACAAAAACTGCAATTATAATCGCAACCGTCCTGAACTTTTAAAAATATTCTTGTTCTTTCTTTTATCGAATGTGTGGGCGTGAAAATATTGACCTCTTCGATATCGCAACTGCATATTTTCCCTGAATCATTTTTCGTCAGGTCTTTGAGGTGTGTGGTAATATTAAATTTTTCAGCAGCACCCAGTACCAAGTTTACTCCTGGAATAGAGGCGATTTCTTTTGGTTTTAATTGTGCATAACAACCC
>CANFGZ010000120.1 GCA_947446585.1 Chitinophagaceae bacterium
AAGCCAGAAAGAGTAAGGTCTCTTATTTTAACAGGAAGTTCGGGCTTATTCGAAAATGGAATGGGCGATTCTTATCCTAAACGAGGAGATAAAGAATACATTAGAACAAAAACACAGTATACATTTTACGATCCGGCAATGGCTACTGATGAATTGGTGAATGAGGTTTTTGAAATTACCAACAACAGAATGAAGGTGATTAAAATCATAGCGCTGGCAAAAAGTGCTATTCGTAATAATCTGGGTGAAGAACTTAATCAAATCAAAATACCTACTTGTTTAATTTGGGGCAATGACGACCGAATTACTCCTCCTTTTGTTGGAGAAGAGTTTCATAAGCTAATCCCTAAAAGCGAATTACATTTTATTGAAAAATGTGGTCATGCTCCAATGATGGAGGTGCCAGAAGAATTTAACCGAATTCTTGATGGATTTTTGGCAAAACAAGCTTCCCCTTCAATTGCAGTTTAACATTTTAAAATAACCGTGCTCATTTTCTATTGTCATTTTTAATTTTAGATTTACCCTTGTAAAATGTTTCACCATGCTTACATCAGAATTAATAAATCAAAATATACCTCAGCTTAAATTACAAGATACGGTTGCTAAAGCCAAACAGCTAATCAATGATTTTAAATTAACTCATCTTCCTGTAGTTTTAGATAAGAAATATCTGGGCATGATCAGCGAAGAAGATTTGCTTGATACCGAAGATGACAAGACGACCATAGAAAATATTCAGGAGAATTTCATGCTCATTTATATTCAGGATGATGTGCATTTTTTAAATGCTATCAGTTATTGCAATCAATACGAAACAAATGTGGTTCCTGTAATTGACAAGTCTGCCGAATTTATTGGAGTAATAACCTCTTCTTATTTACTTAAAACAATTGGTGATTTTTCGGGAGCCAATGAAATCGGCGGATTAATTATTCTGGAAATGGAAAGAACACAATTTTCTATTTCAGAAATCAGCAGAATCGTAGAAACTAATGATTGTACTATTCTTCACCTCAATACAACCACTAATCCAATGAGTGGAATTCTTACCGTAACACTACACATCAACAAAAAAGAAATATCTGCTGTACTGGCAACTTTCGAAAGATTTGAATATAAAGTATTACATCAGTTTGGAACAAAAATATATGAAGACAAATCTGATGTCAATTATAAAAATCTCATGAATTATCTGGATATGTAATTTTTTAATGAACAGGGTTTTTCCGCTTAAGCGTTTTTTTAAAGATGAAACAAATTAAATGGATATTATTTTTTATTAGTTTGCTTTCATTTAGCATCACTTTCTCACAACCCAACAATCCCACTACAGATTTTTATACAGAAATCAATCAGAAAACAAAAATAGATTCTACTTGTAAAATTCTGCTGACCTCTGTAATCATTACCGGAAATAAAAAGACGAAAGACTATGTTATTCTGAGAGAAATGAATATCAAAAAAGGAGATTCTATAACCGCTTCGAAACTTTATGAGAAACTTAAAGAATCGAGAAATCTCATTTATAATACAAACCTTTTTTCCATTGTTGAAGTAGTACCTTATTTGTCTAATGCCTATGAATTTACAATAAGTATTCGTGTAATAGAAAAATGGTACATCTACCCCACTCCTCAATTCAAATTGGTAGACAGAAATTTTAATGACTGGCTAAAAACTTATCAAGCTGACTTTAAAAGAGTGAATTATGGAATGAGGTTCAGCCATTATAATGTAAGTGGCCGTGGTGATCAGCTAAATATAGAATTGATTAATGGATATACCCGTAATTATTCTGCGTCTTATATTGCTCCATACAGTAACGCCAAATTAACAGAAGGATTTTCTGTGGGTATGGGCTATTCTCAAAATAAGGAATTGTCTTACCAAACTTCCTATAACAATAAACTGTTGCTATTTAAAACAGATCAATTTAACAGGACTAATTTTTACTTCAACGCCTCTTACCGAAAAAGAAATGGTTTTTACAACCGCCATTTTTTTGCAATGCAATTTAATTACCTGCAAGTAAATGACAGCATCACTTCCTTTTATAATCCTAATTATTTCAATAACAATAAATCGAAAATGCCGATATTAGATTTAAGTTATGGATTTCAATATATCAACGTTAATAATATCAATTATCCCTTAAATGGAAAAATCTATACCTTCTCTTTAACTAAAAGAGGATTGGGCATAAAAGGAGGAATTAACATGTTGACGATGGATGCCTCGTACAGAAAATACTTCAGGCACCCGCGGCATTTTTATAGTAGCATTGCATTGTTTTCAAAAATAACTTTACCATTTCAACAAGCGTATATAAATCAGCGCGCATTGGGTTTTGGAGATTATTATTTAAATGGATTTGAGTATTACGTAATTGATGGAGTAGCGTCGGCAGTTGCAAAATATAATCTGAGTAAAAAAATTGTTTCGTTTAAAATTCCTGTGCCTTTTAAAATAAAACAATTGCCTTATATCCCTTTTTCATTCTATGCCAAAACTTTTGCAAACTTTGGATTTGCTTACAATAAAAAAGAATTTGAAACCAATTTAAATAACCGGTTTCTTTATTCTGGAGGCTTTGGAATAGACATTATTTCACTCTATGACCTTAAATTAAGTCTGGAATTCAGTTACAACCAATTAGGAGAAAAGGGGTTATTTTTACACGCAAGAAATATTTTATAAATCTAGTCATTAATCAAAATGAAAATAGCTATATACAGCAGGGGCATCGAAAATGATCAGCTAAAAGACATCCACCAGTTTTTTGAGGAGTTGATCAGCAATGACATTGAACCTGTTTTTTTTCAGGATTTTTTTAATCAGTTTTATTCTGCCATAAAATTAGACGACAATAAATATTCAACATTCAATTCTTTTGAAGATTTGGATGATAGCATTGAATGTTTGATCAGTTTGGGTGGAGATGGAACCTTGCTGGATACGGTCACCCTTGTACGAGACAGCGGAATACCAGTATTAGGTATTAATTATGGAAGATTAGGGTTTCTAGCCAATATAGGAAAAGAAGAAATTCATGCGGCTATTGATGCTATTGCGAATAGAAAATATGTCATAGACAAAAGGTCAATGGTTCATCTGGAAGCTAATGTTCCCTTATTTGGTAAAACACCTTATGGATTGAATGAGTTTACCATTCATAAAAAAGACAGTTCTCCAATGATCAAAATTCACACTTATTTGAATGGAGAATTTTTAAATACTTATTGGGCAGATGGCCTGATAGTAGCCACGCCTACAGGATCTACCGGTTATTCTTTAAGTTGCAACGGCCCGGTTGTTTTTCCGGATAGCAGAAGTTTTGTTATCACCCCTGTTGCTCCGCATAATCTAAACATCAGACCAATAATTGTTCCGGATAATAATATTATCTCTTTTGAATTAGAAGGTCGTACAGATGGATTCGTGATTACTTTGGACAGCAGACGTGAAATTATCAGTGAAGAAGTTCAGCTCGCTATTAAAAAAGAAAGCTTTGATATCAAACTCATCAGAATGAATGAAAATCATTTTCTTCAAACACTAAGAGGGAAACTTAGCTGGGGCTTAGATAAACGCAATTAATTTTTGTTTGTTAATATTTCGCAGATTAATATCATGGCCAATAAGTCAAGAAAAATAAAAAATATTTTAATTATCTACTGGTTTCTGCTTCTATATATTATTTCTGCATTGGTTTGGTGGTATGTTGCCCTTTCGAGGCAAAATGAACAAATGACTACATTTAAATTACAGGAAATAAATAAATCCAGTCAGCATTATCAAAAGAATGTTGAAATGGTAATGAATGAAAACAAAAGAAAGACCGCTCAATATATTGGCGAAGGTTCTATCTTTTTATTATTGATTTCTGCAGGTGCCCTTTTTCTTTTCAGGGCTGTTAAAAATCAGCTTAAAATTAGTCAGGAGCAACAAAACTTTATGATGGCCATTACTCATGAATTAAAAACGCCGATTGCAGTAACTAAGCTTAATCTCGAAACGTTGCAAAAAAGAAAACTTGATGAAGAACAACAGCAAAGGCTCATTCGCAATACTCTTCAGGAAGCCAATCGAATGAACTCACTATGTGACAATCTGTTATTATCTTCTCAGATGGAATCACAAGCTTATGCTATTACCTTTGAAAAAATAAATATCAGTAATTTAATTTCGAGTTGTGTAAAAGATTTTGTTGACAGATTTCCAGAAAGAAAAATCATTACTGAGATTGAAACTAATTTATTGATGACCGGAGATTTGTTTTTATTACAAATGGCTTTTAATAATTTGATTGAAAATGCAATAAAATACTCTCCAAAAGAAAAGGCTGTGATGGTTAAACTTTATCATCATGACCAAACTTTTAACATCGAAGTATTTGATGAAGGTTCCGGAATTCCTGAACAGGATAAAAATAAAATATTTGAAAAGTTTTACCGAACGGGTACTGATGCAACAAAACATTCGAAAGGAACCGGACTTGGATTATATCTGGTAAAAAGAATTATTAATTCTCATCAAGGTTCTGTAATCGCGGAAAATAACCATCCGAAAGGAACTAAATTTAGCGTACAATTAAATTCGTTATTATAAAATATAAATGTTACAAAATAACTTTTCGATATTATTAGTAGAAGATGAAGAAAACCTTCAGGAAGCTTTGAAACTCAATTTAGAGCTGGAAGGCTATGAGGTTAGTTGTTGCGCTGATGGAGCATCGGCTTTAAAAATTATTCATCAGGAATATTTCGATTTGATTATTTTAGATGTGATGTTACCAGAAGTAGATGGCATTTCTGTATGCGAATCTATCCGACT
The DNA here is from genome assembly GCA_947446585.1 of Chitinophagaceae bacterium. GTDB lineage: Bacteria > Bacteroidota > Bacteroidia > Chitinophagales > Chitinophagaceae > Ferruginibacter. Next base: position 4,837 of record CANFGZ010000120.1, read on the forward strand.
ACAAAATATTCAAATTCCCATTTTAATATTAAGTGCAAAAAACAGCAGTTCCGACAGGGTTCTTGGTCTTAAGAAAGGTGCTGATGATTATCTTACAAAGCCTTTTAACTTAGAAGAACTTTTGTTGAGGGTTGATAAATTAATAAAGAAAAATGAACTCCTCACTACTAAAAACAATGCGCCCGATCTATATTATTTCGGAAAAAACAAAATAGATTTTAACGGATTGATTTCCACAAATAAAACGGGTAAGGAAATTTCGTTAACAAAAAAAGAAGCGATGTTGCTGAGATTACTTATTGAAAATAAAAACGAAGTGGTAACCCGTGAAAAAATATTACAGGCGGTATGGGGTTATCATGTCTATCCTACTACGAGAACCATTGATAATTTTATTTTAAATTTCAGAAAATACTTTGAAGATGATTCTAAGAATCCTGTTTTTTTTCAATCGGTAAGAGGTGTAGGATACAAATTCAGCCAAGGCCCCTCGATCCCACAAGGGGGAAGTTAAGCCCTCTGAAGTCCATCATAGGGGGATGTGTTTTGCCGTGAACGTACAAATTTTTTCTGCTTAATCAACTAATCCAAATCGCCTAATTGAGGTCTGATTACAATGTCTTCCACTACTGCCTGAGGAGATAATTTAGAAGCGGCAAAAATCATATCAACAATATCTTCCACTTCCATGATTCGTTTGTTACTGTTGTCAAAATCACCCCAACTATCAGTTAATACCGCTCCCGGAAAAACAGCAGTTACTTTAATACCATGTTCCATTAATTCGAGTCTGAGATTTTTACTAAAACCCAACATTGCATATTTACTAACTCCATAACTTCCTCCTCCTTTATACGCCCTTAATGAGGCTATTGAACACATATTAAAGATATGTCCTGATTTCCTTTCAATCATTTTTGGAACAAGTATTCTGGTAAGATGATAAGCACTGTAAAAATTAAGATTCATCATTTTTTCCATGGCACCCTCTTCTTCATCAAAACAATTTCCCGGAGTGTATGTTCCTGCATTATTAATCAGAATATCTGGTGCACCAAATGGCAGACAAAATTCTCCAAACTTTATGACTTCTTCTTTAATGGAAAGATCTGCAACAAATACATTTGTTTTTATGCTTGGAAATTGTTCGGCAATGATTGCTTTTGATTCGTTTAGTTTTGATAATGTTCTTGCACATAAAACCAAATCAAATCCGGCTTTGGCAAATTTCAACGCCATAGCTCTTCCCATTCCTCTGCTTGCCCCAGTAATAACAACGTGCATAAATTAGTCTTTAATTATTTTAATAATTATCTTCACAAATCTTTGTAAAGATAAACAACCCTTAAAAAATAAATGATTTTTAATGGCTTCATATAAACATATTTTTTTTGATCTTGATCATACCCTTTGGGATTTTGATACCAATGCCAAAGAATCTTTAATGGATATTTTTAGTGAATTTAATTTAGAGGAAAAAGTTACTTCTGATTTCAATACTTTTTATGAAAAATATCTTTATCATAATAAAATTCTTTGGGAAAGGTATCAAAAAGGGTTTATATCCGCCGATGAATTAAAATGGAAACGCATGTGGAGAACCTTGCTTGAATTTAAAATTGGTGATGAAGGATTATCAAAAGCACTGAGTTCGAGGTTTCTTGAAATACTTCCGAATAAAAAATTAATGTTTCCTCATGCACATGAAATTTTGGTTTATCTTAAAAATAAAAATTACGAATTACATCTGATAACAAATGGTTTCGAAAAAACACAATGGAATAAAATCAGAACCAGTAAAATTGATCACTTTTTTACTCATGTAATTACTTCCGAAGCAAGCAACAGCATGAAGCCTGAAAAAGAAATTTTTGAATACGCATTACAAAAAGCAAATGCTGTTTTGAGCGAATCTATAATGATTGGAGATAATCTGGATGCAGATATTAAGGGTGCAATGAATGCAGGTATGGATAATATTTTCGTTAATCACATAGATGCTGTAACCGAAATGAAACCCACCTATACCGTTACTCATTTAAAAGAGCTTGAAGATATCTTGTAAATAAAAGAGCTTCCCGAAAAGGAAGCCCGAAATTTAATGTGGATAGTTTGAATGTTTTTACAATTAAGGTTTTACCTCAGCTGTCTTTTCTTTTTCTTTGTCTTTTGAACAAGATTTTCCTTGACAGCAAGTTTTTCCTTTTGCACATTTTTTCTTTTTGCCTTTGTCTGTGTTAGCGAAAGAAACACCACTTACTAATAAAGCAGCTGTTGCTAATAAAAATAATTTTTTCATTGTAAAATGTTTTATTGATTAATCGGTAGTAAAAATAGTCATTAAAGGCTGTAAAACAAAGTTCAAGTTTGTTATTTTTTATAAAGTGGCAATGACTGATACACCGCCTTTTACCACTTCATTCATCTGAGCGTTAATCTTTGTACCAATAGGTA
>CANFGZ010000121.1 GCA_947446585.1 Chitinophagaceae bacterium
ATTGCTTCAAAAAGGTGATTAAATATTACTTTTGCAATCATGAACCAAAATCGCCAACATATTTTAGTTACGGGAGGCGCAGGATTTATCGGTAGTCATGTTGTAGAAAGACTAATTCGTGAAAACTATTTAGTTACTGTTATTGATAATTTTGATGCCTTTTATCCCAAAGAAATTAAGCTCCGCAATATGGAGGGATTTATTCAAAATCCTGACGTAAAATTTTTTGAGCTTGACATTTTAGATAATACCGGTTTGGAGCAAAAGTTAACAGATGACTATGACGGAATTATTCATCTTGCCGCAAAAGCAGGAGTAAGACCTTCAATTGAAAATCCAGTTCAATATCAAAATGTAAATGTTGCAGGTACTCAGAATATGCTGGAGCTGGCCAGAAAAAAGAATATCAAACAATTTGTTTTTGCTTCTTCGAGCAGCGTTTATGGGATTAATAAAAATGTGCCCTGGTCTGAATCTGATTTACAATTGTTTCCGATTAGTCCTTATGCCAGTACAAAAATCTCGGGCGAATTGCTGGGCCATGTATACAGTCATCTTTATGGCATCAGATTTATTGCACTTCGTTTTTTCACAGTATTTGGGCCAAGGCAAAGACCCGATTTAGCGATTCATGCTTTTGCTAGGAAAATATTGAAAGAACAATCCTTGAATTTCTTTGGAGACGGCAATACAAAGCGTGATTATACATATGTTTCAGACACTGTTGAAGGTGTGTTTAATGAATTACACTATCATCAATCCAAATACGAAGTCTTTAATTTAGGCAACAACAATGTGGTTTCACTTTCTGAAATGCTGAACGCCCTTGAGCAGGTTTTAGAAAAGAAGGCGATAATAAATAAAATGCCCGAACAAATAGGAGATGTATCTGTTACCTATGCCAATATTGGAAAAGCACAGCAATATTTAAATTATCATCCATCAACTCCTTTTGAGGAAGGCATCATAAAATTCAAAGAATGGCTGATGGTTAATGAATAGATTCATTTCAGAAATTTCTTTTTAATATTTTCCGCAATTATGAAAATCATTCAAGTGATTCAGAAAAAACAAATGAGAGGTGCGGAAGTTTTTGCTTCACAGCTTTCTTCACATTTAACTGAACTGGGCCACGATGTATTGATTATTGCATTGCTTGATGGTAAAGATCAGCTCCCTTTTAAAGGAGAAATTATTTGTTTGAATGCTGATTTCAAAAAAAAGTTATTTGATTTTGCAACATGGAAGAAGTTAGCCGATATTATCAGCACATTTAAGCCGGATATCATACAGGCTAATGCCGGAGATACGCTTAAGTATGCTGTTTTTTCAAAATTATTATTTCGATGGAAACAGCCATTGATTTTCAGAAATGCAAGTATGGCAAGCAGCTATACGAAAACTTTTTTCTCTAAAATATTTATGCGTTTTTTATATAGCAAAGCAAATCATATTGCTTCTGTTAGCAGCATCACTAAAAAAGATTTAGTTGATTGTTTTGCAATCAGTAAAAAAAAGATAACCACCATTCCTGTAGGTATTGAAATAAAGCCGTTGAACAAAATTGCGGTATTCAATAACAGTAAAATTAATCTGATTCATGTTGGTGGATTCAGCTTTGAAAAAAATCACGAAGGCCTGCTGTCTATTTTTAAAATGCTATTGTTGAAAAATAATCAGCTGAAGTTATGGATGCTGGGCGAAGGGCCCCTCAAAAATAAGATACAGAAAATGGCCATTGAATTACAATTAGAAAACCATGTTGAGTTTCTCGGGTTTGTTAATAATCCAATGGATTATATTCATTCGGGAGATGTATTGTTGCTTCCAAGTATTATTGAAGGATTGCCTGGTGTAATTCTTGAGTCATTTTATTGCGAAACCCCTGTGGTTGCATATAATGTGGGGGGGATTTCGGAATTGATTACGAATCATAAAACCGGAATGTTAATAGAGGCCGGAAATGAAAGTCAATTTGCGGAAGCGGTTATTGAATTGCTCTCGGTGGAAGCACATGCAAAAAATGATATGGTAAAACTTGCCTATGAAAAAGTAATGGCTGATTATACCAACAAAAAGATTGCTTTGAATTTTTTATCATTGTACTCATCTTGTATTCAGAACAAATCTGAAATTATAAATTTAAAAGCTAATGAAAATTAAAATACTGCATATAGTAAAATCACTGGGAAGAGGGGGTGCTGAAATGCTGTTGCAGGAAACGCTGAAAGAGCATAACAAGGAAAAATTCGAATTTCATTTCATTTATTTTTTGCCATGGAAAAATCAAATGGTGGAAGGGTTGAATAATGCTGGAGGTAAGGTCAATAATTTTTCTGCAAAAAACAATCTGCTTATCATTTTTCAAATCCGGAAAATTATAAAGTATATTAAAGAAAATAAAATTGAAATAGTTCATTGTCATTTGCCCTGGGCTGGTTTTGTGGGCAGATTTATACACAAGCTTATTGGAATTCCTGTAATTTATTCAGAACATAATGTTCAGGAAAGGTATCATATTATTACCAAAACATTAAATAAGCTCACCTTTAACTGGCAAACGAGAGTTATTGCTGTTTCCAATGATGTAGCCGTTTCTATTGCAAATATTATTCATCCCAAAATTCCTGTAACTACTATTCTAAATGGAGTAAATACCGATTATTTTCAAAGAGATAACAAGCTCAGAATTAAAAAAAGAAAAGAATTGGATATTTTAGATGATGAGATTTTAATTGGGAATATAGCGGTATTCAGATTTCAAAAAAGAATAAAAGAATGGATTGATTTGTTTAAAATGATACATTCAAAATATCCCAAAGTTAAAGCCTGTATCGTAGGAGATGGAATACTGAAAGAAGAAATAATGGTTCACCTGAGAGAGGCGAATATGGAAGGCAAAATCATTTTTCCTGGGTTGCAAACAGATGTATTACCTTGGATGTCGGCAATGGATATTTTTATGATGACCTCCGAATTTGAAGGACTTCCCATAGCATTACTCGAAGCAATGAGTATGGGATGTGCAATAGTTTCTACAAATGCAGGTGGCATTAAAGAATTAATCAGAGATCAGGAAGATGGCTTATTAAAACCAGTAGAGGATTGGCAATCTTTGATTGATCCACTTGATTTTTTAATTACCCATCCAGCAGAAATTATCAAATTTGGATCTAAGGCAAGGCTCCGTGTTCAGCAATCATTCAGCATCAAAGCAATGGTTCAACAATTAGAAAAAATATACACGGATATTTTGCTTCAAAAATAATAATAATGGAAATTTCACAGGCAAATAAAAAAGATCTTCCGGAAATGATCACATTGCTTAAGCAAAGCTTGGGCGAAGGGTTAATTCCAAAATCTGAAGAATATTTTATTTGGAAGCATGAAAAAAATCCTTTTGGAAAATCTAAGATATTATTGGCCAGAGAAGATGGAAAGATTGTAGGGTTAAGGGCATTTATGCATTGGAAATGGGCTACTTCATCTGAAATCATTTCTGCAGTGAGGGCTGTAGATACAGCCACTGATCCTGCTTATCAGGGAAAAGGAATTTTCAAAAAACTCACATTGCAGGCAGTAGATGAATGTAAACAAGATGGCATTGATCTTGTTTTTAATACACCCAACAACATAAGCATACAGGGGTATTTAAAAATGGGTTGGTACACTGCAGGTAAAATGCCCGTTTATGCAGGGCCAGGAAGCTTGGCGCCAAGATTGTTTTCTGATAACTTCCTCGAAAAAGTATATTCCAATTTTAATACGAAAGATGCTTTTTCTAAATTTCCTGAAAACTGGAGTTTGCCAAATGCAGTAACTGAATTTCATACTCCAATTTCTACAGCCTACCTCAATTGGAGATATAATGATTGTCCGATTGTAAATTATGGTGCGGTTATTGAAAAGGGTAAATTCGGAATCGTCTTCAGGTTAAAAAAAATAAATAGATTTATCGAATTAAGAATTTGTGAAATTTGGACGGAGCAGGAGAATATGGATGTACCTGCTTTTAAAGCACTTAAAAAAATAATGCAATTTTGCAGACCTGCGTTAGTAACCTGTTCGGAATCTCCTTTGTTTATAACTCAAAAGAAGAAGAGGATGCCAGGTTTATTTGGACCATTTAAAATGGGCCCCATAACAACATTAAAACCACTTGCAAAGGATAAACTTAATAACTTTGATCAGTTTAATCATTGGAAGCCATCAATTGGATCGATGGAGCTTTTTTAATTATGGATATAATTTTTATAATAGCATTCATTTTATTGATCAACACTTATTTGGTCAAGTCTTTGTTTAATAGGTTTAACATTCCTTCAGAAAGCTATTTGTGGACGTTATTCATAGTGCATTTTATTTTAACGTCATTGTATTTTTTATATATTTCTAATGCCAGAAGTGATTCTGTTGGATACTATGAAAGATCTTTAAATGGTACAAATTGGATTGACTTCTTTCAAAGTGGCACTGTATTTATTTATTTTTTGGCCTACCCTTTTGTGAAATTACTCTCGTTGTCTTATATCTCTGTAATGTTGCTTTTTTCTTACTTTGGATATTTGGCAATCATATTCTTCTATCTAGCTGCGGTAGAAAATGTAACACTCAAACCTATTTGGAATAATTTAACTGCAATAGAATTAATTTTTTTGTTACCCAATATTCATTTCTGGACTTCTTCATTAGGTAAAGGTTCTGTAATTACACTCGGGTTAGGACTTTTTATTTTTGGACTAAGCCGGTTTAACAAAAGAATCTTCCTGATTATTATTGGATTATTTATCACTTATATGGTAAGACCTCATATCTTTTTTACATTAGTTGTGAGCACAATGATTGGTATTTTTATTACCAATTCAGGAATTAAGCCACTCTTTAAATGGACGATTTTTTTTATCGCAATATTCCTGTTTTTTTATTTAAGTGAAGATGTACTTAAGTTCACAAATGCAGAAAGCTTAGATGTTTTTTCATCTAATAATATTGGACATAGGGCCGTTGAGTTATCTAAAGCTAATACAGGAATAGATATTAGTAATTATAGCTTAGGTTTAAAACTATTTACTTTTTGGTTTAGACCTTTGTTTGTTGATGCAAATGGAGTATTTGGTATTATGGTGTCTTTTGAAAATTTATTTTATCTTTATTTGTTTGCGTATATACTTAAAACTATTTTGTTTACCTGGTCCAATTTGAATGGATGGTTCAGGATTTCAATTTTCATTTTTATTTTGGGTTCTATTATTCTTGCTCAAATAACCGGAAATCTGGGTCTTGCTATTCGGCAGAAAGCTCAGCTAATGCCATTTTTATTTTTCGTTTATTGTAAACTGTTATCTTATAATCAAACGAGCAATAATTTAAAAATTAGTTAATGCTTAATTATTAAATTGTAATATGAAAGAAAAAGGAATATTTACAATTTCACTTGATTTTGAACTTCACTGGGGGTGTTTTCAAAATATGAAAACGATTAATGCTCCTGAAGAACAATATTTTATAAACACAAGAAACGCTATTCCGCAAATGCTCAATTTGTTTGCAGCGAGCGAAATCCATGTAACATGGGCTGCAGTTGGAATGCTATATTGTAAAAACATCAGCGACTGGGAAAAAAACAAACCTTCACTGATTCCAACATTCCAAAATAAAAACGCCTCAGCTTATGAGTGGATAAATGATCATGGTTTTAGGGGAGATCAGGATCCTTTTCATTTCGCACCGGGATTAATTGATTTAATAAAAGCCACTCCTTTTCAGGAAATAGCTACTCATACTTACGCACATTATTTTTGTTTAGAAAAAGGTCAAACTAAAGAACAATTCAGAGAAGACATCAGAACAGCATGCCGCCTGGCAAAAGAGAAGGATATCGAACTTAAGTCTTTAGTGTTTCCCCGTAATCAGTTTAATGAAGAATATCTTTCAATTTGCAATGAATTTGGAATAACTTCTGTAAGAACAAATCCTGATATTTGGTATTGGTCATATGCAGATAATGCCGGCGGAATAATGAAAAGATTTTTCAGAGCCGGTGACGCCTACCTTAAATTTCAACCTATAAAAACACAATATCTTAAAGACATTAAAACACACCGACTTCCGCTTCACTTACCAGCAACAAGATTATATAGACCATGGAGACCTGGTAAATCAATTGAAAATAAATTGAAGATGAGAAGAATTCTTAATGAAATGACAAACGCTGCAAAAAAAGGCGCTTATTATCATATCTGGTGGCATCCTCATAATTTTGGAAATAATCCTCAAGAATGTTTAGCCGAATTAAAAGTCATATTGAATCATTATTCTGATTTACATAGCAAATATGGATTTCAAAATATGACCATGGCCGAACTTACAAATCACTTACTTCATCAGTAAAATTTAATTAAAAAAATCTTGATTGAATGCCCAAATTAGTACGCATAACCACTGTGCCTATTTCCATGATGCTCTTATTAAAAGGGCAGATGAAGTTTATGAAGGAAAATGGTTTTGAAGTTACGATGATGAGTAGTGATGGTGTCGAAATTTCGCAACTCATACAACAGGAAGAGTGCCCTCATTTGGTTATAAGACTGACTAGAAAAATCACACCATTCACTGATTTGATAAGTTTAATTAAATTGACATTCCTTCTAAGAAAATTGAAGCCCGACATTGTTCATACACATACTCCTAAGGCAGGTCTAATTGGGATGTGGGCAGCAAAGTTTTCCGGAGTACCAGTAAGGCTTCACACTATTGCCGGACTTCCCTGGATAGAAAAAAAAGGAATGCTGAAAAAAGTTTTAATAACTATTGAAAAGTTAACGGCATTGGCAGCAACAGCAATTTTTCCCAACTCATTTGTTCAAAGAGATTACTTATATAGTCACGGAATTGCTAGGGGAAAAATGAAAGTAATCGGAAGTGGATCAAGCAATGGAATTAACAGCCAGTTTTTTTCTTCAAACGATAGCATAAAAATAGAATCTGAAAGACTGAGAAAAGAAGCAAATGTGCCTAATGAAGGATGGGTTTGGATTTTTGTTGGAAGAATTGTGAAAGATAAAGGTATAGCTGAACTTGTTGATGCATTTGAAAAGATATACGACCAGTTTCCAAATGATCGTTTGTTTTTGGTGGGAGAGGAAGAGGCCCAACTGGATCCGTTAGAACCTCTGTGCAGAAATAAGATTCATCAACATCCTGCAATTATTTCCTGGGGTTTTCAAAAAGATATTAGACCATTTTTAGCCGCTTCGAAAATATTGGTATTTCCTAGTTATAGAGAGG
>CANFGZ010000122.1 GCA_947446585.1 Chitinophagaceae bacterium
AGCGCGACTATCGGCCTCACTGATGATAGGAATATCTGTTCCTAAAGTTCTGGCTCCGTATTTATCAGGATTTCTTTCTGCAGCACATTCTACCAGATTTTTATCGATATCACACCATTGCAAAATAGTATTCCCTTTAGTGGAAGCACCGTAAACGTGTACACGCTTTCCTTCTTTTTTCAAATTCACCAGTAAGTCATGCAGCTCCACTTTTAATTTTTCTATTCGTTGCTGAAAAGAAACATATGGCTTATCTGTATCCAGTTCGAGATCAAATTCTTTATGTCTGATTTCATTAATCAATTGATAATTTTCTTTCCTGTCGTGTCTGCTGCTGTCTTTGTGAGTAGCATAACAACGGATACTTCCGCCATTTATGTCATTAAATGAAATTTTAAAAACCTTCATCCCTCCTTTTGCCAGGATTTTTTCTAACACGGCAAGGCTATAAAATTCGAGGTGTTCATGGCAAATGGTATCATAACTATCGAGTTCGAGCATTTGAGGCATATAGCTCATTTCAAAAACCCAAACGCCCTGAGAAGAAAGGAATCGGCTGATGCCTTTTACAAAACTTACGGGATCTTCGAGATCATAAAACATGGCGATAGAAGTAATCACATCCAGTTTTTTTCCTTCCAGTGTTTTAAACAATTCTTCGGAAGGAAAAATATCCTGAACTACAGTAGCTTCTTTTACTTCCTGAGCCACATCACTAGGATCACAACCATATTTAATAAAATGCTTCGGATAATAGCCGAGTAATGTGCCATCATTACAACCAATGTCTAAAACAGAAGGATGCTTTATTCCAGCAATGGTATCTGTAACAGAATCTACAATATCTTTTAAGTGATTGCGCATGGTATTGTTGGTTCCACTGCGATACCAATATGCGGCATATAAAATTTCGGAAGGCACTGAATGTTCCATTTGCAATAAACCACAGGCATTTTCATCCACTTCAGGATTACAGCGTACCAGAGAACAGTCAATCTTGCGCTCACTTGGCATTTCTTTTCCGGGTTTAACAAAACTCCCCTGTAAATATTGAGGACCAAGGTCGATTACTTTTTTTAATGAAGGAGACCCACAAACACGGCAGGTCGTTCTTTTACGAATATGCATTATCTATTTTTATTTATTTTCAGAAATTAAATTAACCAGCAACTCATTAATGGCATCAATACATTTATTGCGCTCCAAATTCAGTAAAGCCAGCTGTTTTACTACTTTATCTTTTTCGTCAACAGGCACCTGCTCAAATTCATACACTTTTTCTTGTTCATGCCAAAGTCTGCAATTCACATCCGCCAGTTGATAAAACACCTCACCCATATTTCCCTTTATCTCAGCAACGGTATTGCCTTCTTTTTTAAACACTTTATTAGCAGCAAAAGTCATTTTTGACGGTTCGATATTTCCGTTAACTGCATCACTAACATACTCGTTAATTTCATGCTGCAATTGCATTGCCTGAATTTCAAGACTTTTTAATCTTGCTTCGTCTTCGCTGTGATATTGTTTTAGCTTTACGATGGTCAATTTATCGCAAAGCATTCCTAAGGTTTCTGCCATATATTAAATTCGTCGGCAAAAATATTAATTAAAAGTGTATGAATAACAAATCTCTTAAGATAAGAGGCTTAAAAAACGAGACAAGCCCTCTTTTTTGGCATTATCGAGGTTATAACTGATAAATTGGGTATAATATTCCTTTAAATCAAAGCCTGCTTCCGGAAAACCGGCAATCACTGTATCCAGATTTGAAAACCCCAGCTGGTTGGCCTTGTCGAACATTTCAATAAAAACGGGAGACAGCGGTTTGTTGCTGATCCAAGCGGCAAATACAAAAGGAAGCCCGGTCATTTCCATCCAGGCTGATGAAAGATCGTAGATATAAGGTGAGGTCTTCTTTTGGATCATTGCCCTGTCGCCTATAACCAGACCTGCAGTGTTGCCATTTATTTTATTTTCATAACCCTCCTGCCCTTCAATGAAAACAGGATTTATTTTCCAATGATGTTTTAATAGAATTTTGAGTAAGGCAACAGACGTTTTACTTTGGTAATCAAGAAATACGCTTTGGATTTCATGTATCGGAACATCGCTGAACAAACATACACTAGCCACTTCTCCTACAGCACCAATACAAAAATTGCCAACGATATAATATTCAGAAAGCTGGGGAATTACCGCAACAGGCACCAATCCTATATCAATTTTATTTTCCAGCAATAGTGCAGCAATTGCTGAAGGGTAATCTGCAATTAATTCAATCTGCTCATTCATCATCCCTGTTTCAAAACCATAAATAAGTGGTTTTGCATTTAAGTAGCTCACCGTTCCGACTTTAATTTTTTCATCATGCATAACAAAACCGCTTTCTTTATTTTCGAAAAGATGATTTAAATAGTTACTTTTAGGCCACAAAAATACAATACCTAACGATACTTTAATCGATAATGGGAATAATACAAAAACAAGGCACCCGATCTTCTATATTTTTACTCATTGGTTTTTTTATTGGTGGCATCAATACCGTTTTTCTTTTCCCTAAGATTTTTTCACAAACAGAATATGGATTAACACGGGCATTAATAGACACTGCCACTATACTTTCTGTACTGGCCACTTTAGGCACAACTCCGGTTATTTACAAGTTCTATCCTTATTATAAGTCGTTAACAACTCCTAAAAAAAATGACCTCCCATTTATAACCGGACTGATTAGTCTGTGCGGGTTTATCATTATTTGTGTGTTAGGATATATTTTTAAGGATTTTATCATCCGCAAACTTGGCAAGTCTCCGTTATTTGCCGAAAATTTTAATTTGGTTTATCCTTTTGCTTTTTTTATGCTGGCCTATTTATGGATGGAAGGGTTTGGATGGGCTTTAAAAAAAACAGTACTTACCAATTTCTTAAGGGAAACATTTACACGATTATTTGCCACGGCATTACTATTTCTGGTATGGTTAAAAATTATCGATACCATGCAGTTCATGAAAATGCTCAGTCTGACATTTTTATTGCCTGCTGTAATTTTATTAATGGTGCTGATCAGGTCAAAAGAATGGAAAATAAATTTTACCATCAGCAATGTTACCCGAAGATTTAAAACCAAAATGTTTACATTCGGGTTGTATGTATTTGGCGCCACTTTTTTAAACATCGCTTCCAAAACAGTGGATTCATTTATGATTATCGGCTTAAAAGGGCTTGACCAAACCGCAATATTTGTTATCGCCACTTACTTGGTAACTTTTATGGATCTGCCGGTAAGAAGTTTGCATTCGATTGCCACACCAATCATTTCCGAGTCATGGAAAGAAAAGAATTACGCTAATATTTCAATGATTTACCACAAGAGCACCATAACCTTATTGATAGCCGGAATCTTTGTGTATCTGATGGCACTGTTGAATATTCATAACCTTACAAAATTCCTGGGAACAGCATATGCAGAAGTTCCCGGTATCGTTTTGATTATGGGAATAGCCAAATTAATTGACCTTGGAACTGGGGTGAATGGACAGATTATTTCTACTTCCATCAATTGGAAATTTGATTTTTATACCAATGTTTTGCTGACGATTATTGCATTCCCATTGAATTTTATAATGATAAAAAACTTTGGAATCATTGGCGCCGCTTTTTCAAATCTGATTGCCATTTTTGTTTTCAATTTTGTGAGGTATCTTTTCATTTATAAAAAATATGGCTGGCAGCCTTATAACTTCAAGCATATAAAAATCCTGTTGGTTTCTATTATTGTTTTTACTGTAGTTTATTTCATCCCTTTTATGGTTAATATTTATTTGGATACATTAATACGGTCTGTATTATTTAGTATCTTATTTATCCCAGCGATATTATGGATAAAAGTGTCTGATGAAATTAATGAGATGGTGGGGAAGGTAATTCAACGGTTTAAGGGTTGAAGGGTATAAAAGGTTGTTCAAAAGGTTCAATACGTTCAATGAGTTCAAGAGGTTTGGATCTAATTGCATAATAACATTTTGAACCTATGGAACCTTTTGAACTTTTTGAACCAATTAAATCTCCTGAACTATTTTTCCACTAACGCAACGTCCCTTTCAGGAGACATTGCTGAGAAGAACAAACCAACGAAGCGTTTTAAACCCTCAAACCATCCTAGCAATTTTTTCCTAATTTTGTCGCATGAATAATAATCCACTCACATCCATTTCCCCCATCGACGGCAGATATGCCAATGCCACTAAAGAATTATCGAATTATTTTTCGGAATATGCTTTGATAAAATACAGATTGAATGTAGAAGTGGAGTATTTCATTTTTTTAGCTGAAAAGAAATTCTTCAAATTAGATGCTAAACAAAAACAGCAGCTTCGTGAAATTGTTTCTAGCTTTTCTTTAGAAGATGCGCAGCAAATAAAAGACACTGAAAAAATCACCAATCATGATGTAAAAGCCGTTGAATATTTTTTAAAATCTAAGTTGGAGGCTTTAAAAATTGATTATCTAAAAGAGTGGATTCATTTTGGATTAACGTCTCAGGATATTAATAATACTGCAGTTCCAATGATTTGGAAAGATGCGATTGAATTGGAATACTTGCCTGCCATATTGAATCTCCAGCAACATTTATATAAACTGGCTAAAGATTGGGCTAATGTTCCAATGCTCGCCCGCACTCACGGACAACCCGCATCTCCTACCCGCTTAGGTAAAGAGCTCATGGTATTTGTAGAACGCATAGAAAACCAGATTCAATTATTCAGCTACATCCCTTTTTCAGGAAAATTTGGTGGGGCAACAGGCAATTTTAATGCACATCATGTTGCTTTTCCAAAGTATAACTGGATAAAATTTGCCAATGAATTGCTGGAAGACAAACTCGGTTTACAAAGACAGCAATACACTACACAGATTGAACACTACGATACATTTTCCGCTCATTTTGATGCCATCAAAAGGCTCAATACGATTCTCATTGATTTATCAAAAGATATCTGGAGTTATGTAAGTGTTGATTATTTCAAACAAAAAACCAAGAAAGGCGAAGTGGGCAGCAGCGCCATGCCTCATAAAGTAAACCCTATTGATTTTGAAAATGCGGAAGGGAATTTAGGGATGGCCAATGCAATTTTAGAACATCTTTCTGCCAAACTTCCTGTTTCAAGATTACAAAGAGATCTTACGGACAGTACCGTTTTAAGAAATATTGGTGTTCCTATGGCACATACCATTATTGCTATCAAATCAATTGAGAAAGGACTGGAGAAACTGATTCTCAACGAACCTAAATTAAAAGCCGACTTAGAAGCCAATTGGGCGGTAGTGGCGGAAGCGATACAAACGATATTAAGAAGAGAAAACTATCCTGCGCCATATGAGGCGTTGAAAGATTTGACCAGAGGCCAAATAATTGATAAAAAATCAGTGCACGATTTTATAACTAAATTAAAAATTTCATCAGCACTGAAAGTTGAATTAAAGAAAATTAGTCCGCAAAACTATACTGGTCTGCCTTTTTAAATTGAGAATATGATTATCAAAGCAAGGTTCTTTATTTTATTTTACTTAATCGGTTTATTTGCAAGTGCTCAGGAAATCGTTACTGCCGATACCCTTTTAAAAGCTATTCAATTAGAAAAAATTGCCAGTTTTCCGGGTGGCGCAAGTGGCTGGCGTAACTATTTAATAAATAATCTTAATGCTGAACTACCGTTAAAAAACGGAGCTCCTGCCGGGAAATTTACCGTTTTAGTGCAATTCAAAATTTGTACAGATGGTTCATTATGCGATATTGAAGCCAAGAACAATCCAGGCTTCGGACTTTCTGAGGAAGCGGTGAGAGTAATAAAACAATCCGGCAACTGGGTTCCAGCCGAGCAACTTGGCAAAAAAGTAAAATCAATTTATAACCAACCTATAACTTTCGTAGTTGAAGAATCAAGCGATTTTTCAAGAGAAAGAAAGAAGCGAAACAAAGAGTAAGCTTTATTCACATTCTATTATTTATGTATTTCCGAGGTAAAGTGGAATTCGATATCCGGATTATTCGAAATCTCAGTATTTAAAAACCATTCACTTTGAGCCAGATATACAATATGCCCATCTTTGTCTTCGGCTATATTAGCTTGTTTATATTTCACAAAGTCATCGAGTTTTTTGGGATCTTTAGCAGTGAGCCAGCAAGCTTTAAAAAAAGGCAGGTTGTTCATTTGAACAGAGGCTCCATACTCTTGCAACAAACGATACTGAATCACTTCAAATTGAAGTTCACCTACACAACCTATTATCTTTTTATTACCCCCAAACTGTGTAAATAATTGAGCAACTCCTTCATCTGTAAGCTGAAGCAAGCCTTTTTCCAACTGTTTGGTTTTCATTGGATCTTTATTGACTACCTCTTTAAATATTTCAGGAGAAAAGCTAGGAATTCCGGTGAAATAAAAGTTCTCTCCTTCTGTAAGTGTGTCGCCAATTTTAAAATTTCCGGTATCAAAAAGTCCCACCACATCACCAGGATACGCTTCTTCTATAACATCTTTTTGTCGGGCTAAAAAGCTATAAGGATTATTAAAGCGAACGTCTTTTTCCAAGCGCACATGATTATAAAAAGTATTCCTGGCAAATCTTCCGCTGCAAACCCTTAGAAAGGCGATTCTATCGCGGTGTTTAGGGTCAAGGTTGGCATGAATTTTAAATACAAATCCACTGAATTTATCTTCTTCGGGCTTCACATCTCGCTTGCTTGTAACCCTAGACCTTGGAGTTGGCGCAATCCTAATAAAAGTATTCAGCATTTCCCTGACGCCAAAGTTATTAACCGCACTTCCAAAAAACACAGGAGCCGTTTTACCGGAGAGATAATCATCGAGGTTCAATTCGCCATAAACCCCATCAATGAGTTCCACATCTTCCCGCAAAGTATTAGCATTGCTTTCGCCTATTGTAGAATCTAATATAGTATCAGATAAATCACTTATTTTCAATACATCTTCATCATTTGCTTTTGTGCCTGAAGCAAATAATACCACACTTTTTTCATGCAGATCATACACTCCTTTAAAGTCTTTCCCACTGTTAATTGGAACCGTCATGGGATGCAATTGTATCTTCAGCTCATTTTCGATTTCTTCTAATAAATCAAAGCGGTTTTTTCCATCCCGATCCATTTTATTGATAA
>CANFGZ010000123.1 GCA_947446585.1 Chitinophagaceae bacterium
GCGATAGTTATACTTGGCCTGTAAACGGAACAAATTATACTCAAAGCGGAACTTATACTTCACTTAGCAATTGTCATACAGAAACATTGAACCTGACAATTACTGCAAGTTCATCTAATGTTACACCAGTTTCCGTATGCGATAGTTATACTTGGCCTGTAAACGGAACAAACTATACTCAAAGCGGAACTTATACTTCAATTAGCAATTGCCATTCAGAAATATTGGACCTGACAATTACGCCAAGTTCAACTAATGCAACTCCAGTTTCTGCCTGCGATAATTATACTTGGCCTGTAAACGGAACAAACTATACTCAAAGTGGAACTTACACTTCACTTAGCAATTGTCATACAGAAACATTGAACCTGACAATTACTGCAAGTTCATCTAATGCTACAACTGTTTCTGTCTGCGATAATTATACTTGGCCTGTAAACGGAACAAACTATACTCAAAGTGGAACTTACTCTTCACTCAGCAATTGTCATACAGAAACATTAAACCTAACAATTACTCCAAGTTCAAAGACCATCACTACTGCAAGTGCATGTGGAAGTTATCATTGGTCAGCGACTAATTCAGACTATACCACATCTGGTAAGTATGCTTTAGTAACAGGATGTCATACTGATAGCTTGTATTTAACCGTTACATACAATACGACTTCAGAAGAAACTGCTTCTGCATGTAATTCATACACTTGGCATGGTACTGCTTATACCACTTCAGGAGACAAGACTTTTGTTAGCTCGAATGGCAATGGTTGTACAAATACAGCTACTTTGCATTTAACCATCAGAAAAGCTCCGGTTGCGGGTGCTATTTCTGGACCAACTTTAGTTTGTAAAAGCAAAACAGGAATTGTTTACGCTATTCCTGCAGCTGCCGGTGCAACATCTTACACATGGACATTACCTACTGGCATGACCGGAACTTCAACTACCAATTCAATAACTGTTGCTACCGGTACTACATTCTGTAATGGAATTATTAAAGTAACCGCAAACAATGATTGTGGTTCAAGTACTGCCTCTCAATTATCATTAACTGCAATTTCTGCGGTTCCTGCTGCACCAACTACTATAACCGGATCTACTTCTTTCTGCGCTGCAGGAGTTTATACGTATACTGTTGGAGCCGTTGCTAACGCTACAGATTACACCTGGACTGTTACAGGAACTGGCTTAAGTATTACAAGTGGACAGAACACAGCTACAATAACAGTAACTGCAACAACTGCATTTACTTCAGGTACTATTTCTGTAAAAGCATCAAACTGCTTTGGTGTAAGTTGTTCAGCTAAATCAATCACTGTTACTAAATCAGCTTCTGCTGCTACACCTAGCGCTATCACGGGTCCAGTTACAAACGTTTGTAAAGGAGCCAACTTAGTATATTCTGTTACAGCTGTAGCAGGTGTCACTTATGCATGGACAGTTCCAACAGGTGCTACTGTAACTAGTGGTGCAGGAACAAATTCAATTAAAGTTACTTATGGTGCAACATTTGTAGGAACAGGAAGCATCGGAGTTACAGCTACTAACGGTTGTGGTACAAGTGCCGCATCTACATTAGCGGTTTCTGCTTTATTAGGTCAGCCTGGAGCAATTACCGGAAGTACAGGTTGCGCACATTCTCAAACTTCTGTTACTTTCTCAATAACTGCAGTAACAGGTGCAACTTCTTATGCTTGGACAATAACTGGAGGTGCCACATTTGTTGGTGCAACTACAGGAACAAGTGTAAAAGTTAATTTCGGTACAGCTACGGCTTCCAGCATTACCATTTCAGTTAAAGCGGTAAATGCTTGCGGATCATCTGCAGCAAGTACAAAAGTGGTTACTGTTAATTTAACTGCTCGTTCTGGTGCAGAAGCAACTGCTGCTACAACTGTAGAAACAATATCTGAAGCCGGGATTTATCCAAATCCAAGCAGAGGAAATTTCAACCTTAATTTCAATACAAAAAATTCCGACAAAGTGATGGTGAACATCATGGACGCTAGCGGCCGTGTTGTTTATAAATCTGTAAAAACTTATGCAGAAGGAAATCAATTGAACATGATTGATGTTTCAGGATTGAAAAAAGGTCTTTACTTTTTACATTTAGTAAGAAACAATAAAGAAGAAAAAACCTTACCCGTTTCTATTCTTTAATTTTAGTTTAGAATAATTTAGAAAGGTCTCTGGAAACAGGGACCTTTCTTTTTTAGTTTTTTTTAAGTTCAGTTAATGAACAGTAATTTATTCTTTGATATTTTTTTAACTTTACCAATATGCAATTGAACCCGATTGCAGAATGTACATCACAAGAAAAAATTCAATTGAATGAATAACAAGCCCGATAAAGAAACCTTAAAAAGATGGCATAATGATCCTGACAACTGGAAGTGGGGAACTATTTATTATAACAAAGAAGACAAAAGACTTTTTCCGCCAAAGCGAATACCTATGTTTGGTTGGACTATAAACTTTGCAAATCCATGGTCGATTATTGCAATGGTAATTTTGATTTTCGCTATAGTGGGATTGGTAATGATGATACCGCAAATAATGTAAAGGCGAGATCTTTACAAATCAGTTATTCAATTCGCCTGCAATACAATTTCATCCATATTGATAGCATTGTGTGTTTCTTCAAAAATGCATTCGCCATTTTTGATAAGTAATACTTGAGGAGATTGATGGGTTATTCTAAATTTATCGGCGATATAATCGGAGACTTTTCTATAAGTGAGTAGATCAAGATAATAGAAGCTGATATTTTCAGGAGCAACAGAACGTTCTAATCGATTCTTGGCGATAATACTAATTGAGCATCGCGTGCTGTGTTTAAAAATCAATTGAGGTATTGTATTGGAAAGAATAGCAATTTCTTCCAACTGCTCAATGCTAGTCAGGGGCAACCAATTCATTTTGTAATTAATTAATTATTATCTACTTAAAGCCGCTTGAGCCGGGCAACCATATCTCCTGCTGGAACTGCAAGAAGTTAAAATTGAAGTGGCAAGAGCAAGTAATAATAGGGACAACATTAGTTTTTTCATAACGTATGCATTTAATTTGACATGACAAATATAGGCATTAAATGTAAAACGAAATTCCAACCTGATTATTTCATTTGATTGGAAATATAGTCAATTGACTAAATTGCATAAGTTTTATAATTTTTACAACTCTAAATATTGACATTGCAATGCTTGATTTAAAACGTCCTATCGCTTTTATTGATCTGGAGACCACTGGAATCAGTCTTTCATCAGACAGAATTGTTGAAATCGCTATTATTAAAGTAATGCCTGATAACAGTAGAACCATCAAAAGAAAATTATTAAATCCAGAAATGCCAATCCCAAAAACTTCAAGTGATATCCATGGCATTACTGATGAAATGGTAAAAGACGCTCCTACTTTTAAGCAGGCTGGCAATGAGATAAAGCAGTTTTTGGACAATTGTGATCTTGGTGGTTATAACAGCAACAGATTTGATATTCCGATTTTAATGGAAGAGTTTCTTCGAGCAGGCATGGACGTTGATCTGAGCACCAGAAGAATGGTGGATGTTCAGCATATTTTTTATACAATGGAACCGCGCACGCTTTCCGCTGCTTATAAATATTATTGTCAGAAAGAACTTGAAAATGCCCATAGTGCCGAAGCGGATATCTCTGCAACAATTGATGTATTATTTTCTCAGATTGCCCGCTATGAAAAACTGGGTAATTCTGTAGATTCCATTCTTTCTGCAATAGGTGAAGAAAAAATCGTGGATTATGCCAGAAGATTTTTGTTTGACGAAAAAGGTGTTGAAGTTTTTAATTTTGGAAAATATAAAGGCAGATCGGTGAAAGATGTCTTGAAAAACGAACCTCAATATTACGACTGGATGATGAAAGGAGACTTTCCATTACATACCAAACAAAAGCTAACCGAAATACTGAATCGTTCTTATTTAAAAACTAACTAACGTCAACGTTATATTTTATTCCTAATTTAGTATTCAAATTAAATTTAACCGTTGGAAAAGATTGTAATTATACCAACATACAATGAAAAAGAAAACATCGAAGCTATCATTGAAGCCGTAATCAACCTCAATGCACAATTTCATGTTTTAATAATTGACGATGGCTCTCCGGATGGCACTGCAAATATTGTAAGAAGTTTATTTCCAAAATATCCTGGCCAGCTTTTTCTTGAGGAACGAAAAGGCAAATTAGGTTTAGGCACAGCTTATATACATGGATTCAAATGGTCGTTGGCAAAAGGTTATCAGTATATTTTTGAGATGGATGCAGATTTTTCTCATAACCCTAAAGATTTGATCAGACTTCACGAAGCTTGCGTAAATGGAGCAGGTGTTGCCGTTGGGTCGAGATATGTAAAAGGCGGCGCAGTACAGAACTGGCCTGCAAACAGAATCGCCCTTTCAAAAGGCGCATCTTTTTACACGCGCATGATTACATTTATGCCAGTCATGGATCCTACTGCCGGATTTGTTTGCTACCGCAGAGAGACACTCGAAAAAATGAACCTCAATAATATTCAATTTGTCGGATATGCCTTTCAGATAGAAATGAAATTCACCGCTTGGAAACTGGGTTTTAAAATCATTGAAGTTCCCATTACTTTCATCGACCGCCAGTTTGGTGCCAGCAAAATGCACAAAGGAATTATCAAAGAAGGTATTTGGGGTGTACTGCAGCTGAAGTGGAATAGCCTTAAAAGTAATTACTTTACAAAAATGAAAGCCCCCTAAATCCCCCAAAGGGGGAATTGATTATGATTTCAAAAAAGTTCCAAAGGTTTAAAATGTTCAATAGGTTCAAAAAGATTGGACCAATAAACGTTATGCATCTTCCCCCTTCTGGGGATTGAGGGGGCCTCCAAAAGCCGGATGATATTGCTGCAATGTACTTCTCAAAAAATCTCTGTCTAGATGTGTGTAAATCTCAGTGGTAGTAATACTCTCATGGCCGAGCATCTCCTGTACCGCCCTCAGATCAGCACCGCCTTCAACAAGATGAGTAGCAAAAGAATGCCTGAACGTATGTGGTGAAACATTTTTATTAATCCCTGCTTTTTTTACAAGATCTTTTAAAATCAAAAAAATCATAACTCTCGTTAATCCCTTCCCTCTCCTGTTTAAAAAAAGAAAATCTTCCTGCCCGATTTGAATGTTCATTTTATTCCGAATCGTATTTCTATAAATATTGATAAACTTTATCGCATCAGTACCTATGGGCACCAGCCTTTGCTTATCTCCTTTACCAATTACTTTTACAAAACCAACATCAAGATACAAACAACTGATTTTAAGATGAACGAGTTCGCTTACCCGCAAGCCACAGCTGTACATAGTTTCAAATATCGCTTTATTTCTGGCTCCTTCAGCTGAACTTAAATCTATTGCTGCAATAACTTTTTCAATCTCTTCAAATGCCAATGTATCAGGTAATAGCCTTTTCAATTTAGGAGACTCCAGTAAAGCCGTGGGATCTTTTGTAGTAATTTGTTCGAGCAAACAATATTTATAAAAACTTCTTAATCCCGAAATAATTCTTGCTTGCGAACTTGCGGTAATTCCCAGTCCATGAATCCATTTCAGAAACTTTTCGAGATCTTTCAAATCAACTTCTGCAGGTGTTCGCTTCATTTCATTTACGGTTAGATAGGCCGTCAGTTTATCTATATCGTGAAGATAGGCCTCTACCGAATTATCAGAAAGTGATTTCTCCAGTTGCAGCCATGCCTTAAACCCTTTTTTATATGCTTCCCACATCATGCCGTTTTTTAATTAACACCGTTACTTTTATTAAATAGTCGAAAGTAAAATTATAGGTTTACTAACTTTGAACATTTCGGAATTCCCTTCAGTATAATTTCAGTTTCTTTTATTCTTATTGATGTTACAATTTAATTAAACATTATTTTCGCACCGCAATTATTTTATTACAAACCATTAATTCGCCACATGCTTGCTGTAAATTTCAGATCTTTCAAACGAAAACTTACTATTTATAGAAAATCATTTCGTCAGTTTTTAAATAAAACTGAAAAAAATCCACCAAGAGGCGTAGACAATATTACTCCCGTTCTTGAGAAGGAAGTATGGAAAGATATCGATTGTCTTTCCTGTGCGAATTGCTGTAAAAACATGACACCCACTTTTACCACTCAGGATCTTAAAAGAATCTCTGCTCATTTCAAACAAACTCCAGAAGAATTCAGAAAAAAATGGCTTCAGAAAGACAGAAACAAAGATCTGGTTAATAAAAATCAACCTTGTCAGTTTCTTAATTTAAAAGACAACAAGTGTTCAATTTATGCTATACGCCCTGTTGATTGTGCAGGTTTCCCTCACCTTTCTAAAAAGAAATGGAAAGAGTATGCGCATGTTCACAAACAGAACATCGATTACTGTCCAGCAACATTCAAAATGGTGGAGAAGATGGTGGAGCGGTTCGGCCCCCTTTAATCCCCCGAAAGAGGAATTGATTATGTTTTGCACTTTGCCATTTTAATGGAATTGTTTTATTTGAATTCGAAAAATCTCATTATCGCTTGCTCTATCTCCTTTGGAATTGTATGGAGAGAGGCTTCAGAGGTATACATCCTCAATCAAAAAGAATGTCAACTTAGGCTCAAGGGTAATAGCCAGGATATCAAACTGAATTCTTTTCCAGTTTCGATTTTCGTAGATATACTCTTCAGCGGCACTGGTTAAATACCTGAATTTACTTACCGTAACCTCATCTTCTGGATAGCCATACTTATTAGAAGTCTTGGTCTTGACTTCTACAAAATGAAGGATATCGTTTTTTGAAACAATCAAATCGAGCTCCCAGTGACCCTTCCTCCAGTTTTTATGGATAAGTTTATACCCATTTTTAATAAAATATTCAATTGCCAGCGTTTCCCCAAGGATTCCAACTTCGTTGTGTTTAGCCATTATTAAAACTAAACAAGTACAATATTAACACCATGAGGAAAAAAGCATTTTAAAAGAATGAAAAAACCTCTCATTATTTACCTATTTTTGCCAAAATAAATTATTACAATGACTCAGAATAAAAAATATCTTATCATAGGATCTTTACTTGTTTTATTTGCTGCCCTATTAAAAGCAGCCACTTATCCTTTCAGCATCAATCCGATCATTGCGATTTCTTTATTCA
>CANFGZ010000124.1 GCA_947446585.1 Chitinophagaceae bacterium
ACAGAAAAACAAAAAGAAAAACTTTTTTTCCTTAATCTTGGCGGATATAAGCGCGGCGAATTTGAAGAATACCATTACAAAATGATTATGGCTGCAGCAAACAAATCGGAAGTTATTCAAAAAGCAAAAACATCCGCATTTTATCTGCATACCGGATTTAAAGGAGCATCTTCTCATATAGATGACAAATACGGAATTGATGTGGATGACCTTCACGAAATCAAAGACATTCTTCCTGCTGAACAGAAGAAAATATTTGAAATACACATCACCCAAACTTCAAAAGCAACTGAAGATGACTTGCATATTGGATATACCAATTTATTAAAAATCAAATAATCATTTATGAGATTTCAATGTTGGTCGGTTGGGAAGGTAAATGAAAGCTACGTGGATGAAGGCATTAAACTATTCACCAAAAGAATCAACAATTATTATCAAACAGAATGGCAGTTTATTTCGTCTCCAAAAAATGCTGCCTCAATGAATGAAATCGAATTAAAATCAAAAGAAGGAGAAATTATTTTAGGCCTTTTAAAAAATGATGATTATTTAGTTTTACTTGACGAGAGAGGTAAACACTTTACCAGCGAAGGTCTTGCCGCTTTTATTCAACAACGGGCCAATGAAAGCAAAAAAAATATTATCTTTTTAATTGGCGGCGCTTTTGGTGTGAGCGAAGAAGTTTCAAAACGCGCTGATTATAAATGGAGTTTATCGCCACTGGTGTTTCCGCATCAATTGGTAAGACTAATACTCGCAGAACAGATTTACAGAGCTTGCAGCATAAACAGAAATGAAAAGTATCACCATGTGTAAAGGCCCCCTCAATCCCCCAAAGGGGAAGTTGTTTGGTGTTTTTAGTTTTGCGTTTGGTGTTTGGTGATAAACCTATTGAACTTCTTGAACCTTCGGAACTCATTTTTAATTTTTAATTTTGACTTTTAAATTTCCCCACCATGGACTTTTCTTCAACTCCCATCACTATAATTCTCATCGCCATTAATGTGATTGCTTTTTTAATTACAGAAAGAAACCAAAATCTTAAAGACAAAACCATTATGTGGCCCTATTATGTAAAAAGAAATAATGAATATTACCGACTGATCACTTCAGGTTTTCTTCATGCTGATTTTATACATCTCTTCTTCAACATGTTTACCCTTTATTTTTTTGGAAGAAATATTGAGATGATCACCAAAGGATTTGAATTGGGTGGAGCCGCAACTTATCTGGGGTTGTATTTAGGCGCGTTAATCATTTCAGATCTTCCTTGTTTTTTAAAATACAAAGACGTCTACAGCTACCGCTCACTTGGTGCCTCGGGTGCTGTATCTGCCGTTGTTTTTGCAGCCATTCTCTTTACCCCCTGGAGCAGTATCTATCTTTATGGTGCAATAAAAATATCCGCTACAGTTTACGCCATCCTCTTCGTTATTTACTGTGTGTACATGGGTAAAAAAGGTCAGGATAATATAAATCACGATGCCCACTTATGGGGCGCATTATACGGTCTTGCTTTTATGTTAATCATCGTTGCGCTGAAAGACCCTACAATCTTTAACGACATTATCGAACAATTGAAACACCCAAGTTTATTTGGAAGAGACTAATGTAATAGAACATATTTCTGTTGTAGCCGGAGTAACCTTTACCCGATTATCAATCCTATGACCAACAACCCAGATTATTTTTTTATCCGACTCCAAAACCCAAGTATTTTCTTTTTCTGTTAATGATAATTTTATATCAATAAAAAAACGACTCAATTTCTTTTTTTTGTCCATACCTAAAGGATAGAAATAATCGCCTTGCTTCCACTTGCGAAGAATCAAAGGAAAGGAAATCATTTTTTCATCAATCAGGGCCAATGAATTATTATTTTCAAAAACTACCGGCGGAAGATTTTTTTTGAATCGTAAGGATTGTGATGAAAAATAAATCTCTTTGTCTGCAGCCTCTATGATATAGGTACTTACTTCATTATTTTCGAGTGGACTGATGATTACCCATTTTCTGTTTTTGATTAACCGATGTGTTGTAGATGAAATATACTTCCCGGAATCTGCATCTAATAGCTGCAAGGCATCATCGACCTGATGAGAAGTAAAATCAAAATGTTTTAATATTTCATAGAGAATAGTTTTTACTGCAGGCGTTTTCTTCAATTTCAAAACAGGCAAATGCCATTCGACACCTTTTTTTACTAATAGTTTCTTTTTCAGTTGTTCAATCGATAAATCAAAAAGTATGGCCGCGTCTTTAAATCTTTCAATATTTTCAATCAAATTAATTTCTACCTGAGGGAAAACTTTTCCGATGGCAGGCAACAATTCATTTCTGAAATAATTTCTGGTGTATTTATTACTTGCATTTGAAACATCCTCTCTCCAACTGAGATTATGTTGTGTTGCAAATGCGATAATCTGTTCTTTCGAAGCAAACAATAATGGACGATTAATTCTTCCCCCTATACCTCCATCCTTAACAGCCATTCCCTGTAAACCTTTTATCCCAGTGCCTTTAAAGAAATTCATCAACAGCGTTTCTACATTATCATCTGCATGATGAGCCGTAAGGATACTTTTTATTGCCTTTATTTTTTCCTGTTCAATAATTTCATTGAACCACTTATATCTTAATGCTCTTGCAGCAATTTGAATATTTGTTTTATTTTCTCCTGCGTATTTTTCTGTATCGAATTTGATGCCATGGTATTTTACTTTATACTTTTCCGCCAAAGATTTTACCATATTTTCATCTGCATCACTTTCTTTACCTCTGAGTTGAAAATTACAATGCGCTATTTCAAAATTAAAGCCCGATTGAAAACAAAGTTCGCACAATACAACAGAATCCACACCACCACTAACGGCAAGCAACAGCCTATCGTTATTTTGAAATAATGACGATTGATTGATGAAGCTTTTGAATTGATTAAGTAAATTCAATTATTTTTTTATTTTAAAGATTAATTTATAACGGATTCGATTATTAAATAATCTTCCCAGCAAGTTCAGTCTACTAATTCTTCCTTCGCCATCATAAGCTCATTATAACTATGTTTATCGTTTACTTTTTTAGCTTCTTCCATACCACGATTATACGTAACCATCGCCTCATCAACCCTGGCTAATTTCTCATAAAGCTTCCCGAGGTGATAATAAGTGCCTACATATTGGGGTTCTCTTTCCAATAATTCTTTGAATTGAACCAAAGCTTCCTCATCTTTACCCATCTTTATATATTCTAGGCCCAGCGCATGCTGAAGAAAACTGTCTTTTCCACCATTTGCTATCATTTCCAGTATTTTTTCGACACGACTCATAACAATGCTTTTTTTAACAAGACAATGGAATTATATTTGCAGCCGGAAACTTAAAGTTTAAGTTCTTACTTCAACAAAAAAATCAATTTATGAAAATATTGATTTGTATCAGCAAAACTCCGGACACCACGGCAAAAATAGCTTTCGCTGATAACAATACGAAATTTACCACTGACGGTGTTCAATGGATCCTCAATCCCTATGATGAGTGGTACTCATTAGTGAGAGCTATTGAGTTAAAAGAAGCCGATCCTTCAACTGTGTTACACCTTATTAATGTTGGAGGTGCTGATTGCGAACCCATCATCCGTAAAGCACTGGCATTGGGCGGAGACGAAGCCATCAGAATAAATTCGGAAGAATCAGACAGCTATAATGTTGCTGCTCAAATTGCTCATATTGCCAAAGAAAGCAATTACGACCTGATTTTTACCGGAAAAGAAACAATTGATTATAACGGATCTTCTATTGGAGGCATGATTGCAGAAATGATGGATCTTCCATTTATTTCTCATGCTGTAAAATTTAATCTGGAGGGAGGCAAAGCTATTGTTACCCGGGAAATTGATGGTGGTGAAGAAACAGTTCAGTCGGAATTACCATTGGTTGTAAGTTGCCAGAAAGGCATGGCCGAACAAAGAATTCCCAATATGAAAGGAATCATGGGCGCCCGAACAAAACCTTTGAAAGTTACAGAACCTATTACTATTGAAACCCTAACTTCCATCGTTTCATTTGATCTGCCTCCTGCAAAAGCCGGAGTAAAACTGGTTTCTCCTGATAATCCGGAAGAATTGGTAAGATTATTAAATGAAGAAGCTAAGGCTATTTAAAATTTTGATTCACTGATATTTTTATTTTAAGTCTGTGCATAGCTATCAGCGAGTTCAAAATACAATTAATAACTTAACAGAAAGTAACGAAGAATTTATTTAAATCAATCAAATTACAATAATGAGCGTACTTGTATTTATCGACATTGCTGAAGGACAAATAAAGAAAGCCTCTTTTGAAGCCGCTTGCTATGGGGCTCAAACAGCTTCTCTGATGGGCACTAAGGCCGAAGCTATAGTGCTGGGTACTTTTAATGAAGACTTATCCATTTTAGGAAATTATGGAATTTCAAAAGTGCATTCTGTATCAGACCATGCGCTTAATAATTTTGACAGCCAGGTTTTTACAAAAGTTATTGCTGAAGCTGTTGAAAGCCTTGGATCTGAGGTGATTGTTTTTGCAAATAACACCACCGGAAAAGCGATAGGCCCAAGATTAAGTGCTAAAATAAAAGCAGGTATTGTAACAGGGGCAGTTGCCCTTCCGGATATGTCAAATGGTTTTGTGGTAAGAAAAACGGTTTTCAGCGGGAAGGCCTTTGCAAATATTGGCATTACCAGCACTAAAAAAATCATTTGCCTCAACCCTAATTCATTTAATATTACTAAATCTGATCAGAAAGCAGAGGTGGCAACATTTAACGCCGTTATCCCCGCTTCAAAAACTGCTGTGGTTTCCGTTAATAAAGTAACAGGAGAAGTTTCATTAAGCGAGGCCGACATCGTAGTAAGTGGTGGCCGAGGTTTGAAAGGACCCGAAAACTGGGGTCTGGTTACTGATCTGGCAAAACTTTTAGGTGCGGCAACGGCCTGCAGCAGACCTGTTGCAGATATTCATTGGCGCCCTCATCATGAGCATGTTGGGCAAACAGGCCTGGCTATTGCGCCCAATTTATATATAGCAATCGGAATTTCGGGAGCTATTCAGCATTTAGCCGGAGTAAACAGAAGCAAGGTTATCGTGGTAATCAATAAAGATTCTGAAGCCCCTTTTTTCAAAGCTGCAGACTATGGAATTGTTGGTGATGCCTTCGAAGTCGTCCCTAAAATTATTGAAGCAGTGAAAAAATTAAAAGGTATGTCGTAAATCAGGTTTAATTTCTAATAAATTGAAGCCTTTCAATAAATTTTGAAAGGCTTATTTTTTTATATTTGTATAATTGAGTTAACTCCAAAATAAAATGAAAAAAATAGAACTTGAAATTGTGGCCTTGTCTCACAGCATCACTCAAACACATTCTTACGCTGTTGTATTGGGTGAAATCAATGGATTAAGAAGACTACCAATTGTTATTGGCGGTTTTGAAGCTCAGGCAATTGCTGTTGCTTTGGAAAGAATGAATCCGAGTCGGCCTTTAACTCATGACCTCATGAAGAATTTTATGATGGCTTTTAATGTGGACTTAAACGAAATTGTAATCAACGATTTACAGGAAGGTATTTTTTATTCTAAACTGGTATGCAGCTCGTCTAATGATACTGTTGAGATTGATTCCCGAACTTCTGATGCATTAGCAATGGCAGTTCGTTTTGGATGTCCAATATACACTTATGAAACAATTCTTGTTCAGGCCGGTGTGTTGATAGAAGATGAAAATAAAAAAGTAGGTTCCTCATCAGGACTACCCGCTTCCGTTACTTCAGAAACCGGAGGCTCAGATAATTTAAAAACAATGAGCACCAAAGAACTTACTTCATTGCTGAATGAAGTTCTGGATCAGGAAGATTATATCAAAGCTATTGCAATCAGAGATGAATTGAAAAGCAGAGAAGATAAATAATTCTTTTCTTAACAAGAACTTTCAACCCGAAAATAATGGTTTCTTTTCCCAATGCTAAAATAAATTTAGGATTAAATATTATTGGAAAAAGATCCGATGGATTTCATAATCTTCAAACTGTTTTCTATCCTATAGGTTTTAAAGATATTTTGGAAATCATCGAAAATAAAGATGAAAATAATATCAGCTTCAGTCAATCCGGATTAACCATAAACGGTGACGCCTCAAATAATCTTTGTATAAAGGCTTATCATCTCTTAAAAAATAAATACCCGACACTTCCATCAATAAAATTACACTTACACAAATCAATACCGATGGGTGCTGGACTGGGCGGAGGTTCTGCTGATGCCGCATTTACATTAGATTTATTAAATCATAAATTTAACTTGGGAATTTCTCAGGAAGAACTCATGGATTATGCTTTAACATTAGGAAGCGATTGCCCTTTTTTCTTAGTCAACAAACCTTGCCTTGCATTTGGAAGAGGAGAGAAAATACAGGAAATTAATTTGACGTTATCTCAATATGCCTTAGTTGTGATCAATCCGGGAATACATATTAATACCGGCATGGCTTTTAGTAAGTTGGTTCTTCAACAGGAGCAAACAGATTTGATGAAGGCAATTTTAAACCCGATAAGCACTTGGAAAGAAACCGTTACCAATGATTTCGAAACGCCTGTTTTCAATGCATTTCCTGAGATCAAAAAGATAAAAGAAGCACTTTATAATAGCGGAGCATTATATGCAAGCATGTCGGGAAGCGGAAGTACGATTTACGGTATTTTCAAGGAAAAAGTTGATTTAGAAAATAAATTTCCCGAAAGTTACTTTTACAAATGGGTTTAACTGATTACCTTTGTTTCGGAAATGAAAATTACTATTACACATATACTTCACACCAATCTCGATTTACTTAATCATCGAAGATAATTCATTTGCAAGCCCATTATTAGTGGGCGTTAGTTTTGTATCCCTGTTTTTATTTTTAAATTTTCAATTTTATGACCAACACACCATCGCTTTCGCGCAATGCTCAATATTATTTAGATCTCGAGGAAAAATACGGTGCACATAATTATCATCCTTTGCCAGTTGTTTTAAATAAAGGTTTAGGCGTTTATGTCTGGGATGTTGACAATAAAAAATATTTTGATTTTCTAAGTGGATATTCCGCGGTTAATCAAGGACAT
>CANFGZ010000125.1 GCA_947446585.1 Chitinophagaceae bacterium
AAAAATAAGGCACTGATTTATCGCTTTTTAAAGAAAAGAATCAAGATGCTCGAAACTTTAATCAATACCCACCAATCTCATTCTAATGTAAAGTTTTTTCATCTTATAAGAGTTGAAATAAAAAAAATTAGAAGCATAATTCAGATGATTGATTTGTATTCGAACAAAACGGTATCCCAAAAATCAACAAA
The DNA here is from genome assembly GCA_947446585.1 of Chitinophagaceae bacterium. GTDB lineage: Bacteria > Bacteroidota > Bacteroidia > Chitinophagales > Chitinophagaceae > Ferruginibacter. The sequence goes on from CANFGZ010000125.1 coordinate 192, forward strand.
ACCAATTGATAAAATTTATAAGGCCGCAGGAAAAGTACGTTCTATGCAAATAGAAAAAGAGCTTCTGGATATGAAATTCCAAAAATATCCTTTACTTGATTATCACAAAAGGCTTAGCAGTAAATTGAAAAACGCTAAAACTGCTTTTAATAAAACCTTAACCGAAAATATAGAATGGAATAAAATTAAAAACAAATTGTACACCCAGATTAATCATACAAACTTTAATGATTACAAAAAATATCTAAAAAGAAAGTCAAAAGAAATAAAAGAAATAATTTCCATGAAAATAATTCCTGAAAAAAAATATCATGAATTAAGAACGATGCTAAAAAACCTTACTTATCATTTAAAAATGGGATACCATAAATTTTCTAAAACTGCGATTCAAGAATGGATCAAAATATCCAATTTGTTAGGCAAATGGCACGATTTGGTTTCATTAAAAAAAAGTCTATTGAAATTTGTGTCAAAAAACATCAAATCCTCTGAGGAAAACAGACAATTAATTAGCGTTATAACCAATATAAATGCTAAATCTGAAAAAATGATAATAAAAATTAATAGTGAGTTAAAAACTTTATTCCCTATCAAAATGAATGATTGCACTTTTATTTAAATTAAGGCGGAGACACTCATTTGTTTAATATCCAGGTCATTTCAAAAACTTTTTTTACTGTTTTTGAATAAAAACTTTAAAAAATTTTGTTACTCAAATTTCGAACCCTTACTTTTGCCGCGGAGAGATGGCAGAGCGGTCGAATGCGGCGGTCTTGAAAACCGTTGACTGTTACAGGTCCGGGGGTTCGAATCCCTCTCTCTCCGCGGTCCCGATTTATCGGGACTTTTTTTTTGACTAGTTATCAACATCTTGATTTTTTGAATTACATGGCATAAAATTTGACCTTATAATATCTCTGAATTTTTTTAAAATAAAATTCAAAAAAGTTCAGAAATTAAAAATATATTGCAATAAAAACACCAGGTACACTTATGAAATTTCAAATTGGTCAAAACGTAATAGTCCTCGATACAGAATTCAAACCAGCTGGTAATGCGATTGTATGTAATTATGAAGAAGATATACATCGATATGAAGTATCTTTTGTTTATCCCGACAAAATAAATGCTGATCATATTGTTATTCCGGAAGAAAGATTACTTCTGCCTACTTTATAATAGATGCTATTTTAGATCTCATTGTTCAAAAATCTATTTCAAACTAATTGTATGTCTGCTAATATTTAATATCTTAGGGCATTGACATTAATAAAAAATATTCCCTCTAATAAATCTGATGTTGATTTAATGACTTGTTACCAGTTGACCGGCGACATGGAAGAACTATCATTATTATTTCAGCGATACATGGATTTGGTTTATGGCGTCTGTTTGAAATATTTAAAAAACAACGAAGACGCAAAAGATGCGGTAATAAACATCTTTGAAGAACTAATCATCAAAGTCAAAAAACACAAAATCGACTATTTCAAAGCGTGGCTATATCAGCTTACAAAGAATCATTGCTTGATGATACTCCGAAAAAAGAAAATCTATCCTATTCAAATCGATGGCGAATTTGTGCAATTTGCCGATGATTCGCATCCGGAAGACGCTATTTTAAAAGAAACAAAACTTAGATTAATGGAAGATTGCATAAAGAAGTTGGTTGATTCCCAGAAAGAATCAATTCAATTATTTTATCTAAAAGACAAATGCTACAGTGAAATTTCCGTTATTACCGCTACTGATATCAAAATGGTAAAAAGCCATATTCAAAATGGACGAAGAAACCTGAAAATTTGTATGGAAAAGAATCAATCTAATTTCATAACACAATGATGAATTCCGGTAAAAATATTACCTATACAGCCGAATACATACAACTTTATCTTTCGGGAAAAATGCCTAATAAGGAAATGCATGAACTTGAGGCTGCAGCACTGGAAGATATATTTCTAGCTGATGCCATTGATGGTTATCAAAATAAAGACAATGTTGACAACGACCTGGCTATCCTAAGAGAAACAATAAACAATCGCGGTTCTAAAAAGAGCAGTACCCATATCCGAAAATTATTCACCTCATTAAGTATTGCGGCTTCGTTACTCATTGTATTTTCCATAGCTTATTTTTTAATGAATAAAGCAGATCATAAACAACAACAATTATCATCAAATGATATAAAACCTACACAAAATATATCCCCCGTTATACAGGAGTCCACACCTAGAGTACAATTGGCAAATGCAGACAGCTCTTCAAGTTTTAAAAAAAATGATAACAACAATAATAATAACAACAAAAGCTTAAAGAAAAAAACTGATGAAATTTCATTTGGTTTCTCTGCAAAAGAAGCCCAAGAGCTAGCGAGCGTTTTAAAATCAGAAAAGCCAAAAACACCTTCTAAAATTATTGAGAGAAACGAAATTCAGGCTAATGCTAAAGCACCTGCTCTAGTTTCTACAACTCAACAACAATTGTCACCAACGTTAGGAACAGAAACTACAGAAGCTATTGCCCAAGCAGATGAAACGAAATTTGGCTTAGATTCAAAAAAAGAAACAAAGGCTAATTTAAATGCAGGTTCATACAATCTTATATCCACTGATTCAATGAACAGTTTTTCCATTGTAAAAAATGATGAAGTTGCAGCCGTCACTGTTTCAAAAGCAAAAGCTGCGATTCCGGCAGCGGCCAACATGATCAATAATGGAGATATGCAAATGCAGGAAGTAGTAGTCAGTGGCTACAGCAATACCAGAAAAAAATCATTAAATGCAAGTGTACAAAAGGTCAGCGCAAAAGATTTGAAAAATACAGAAAGACAAACTGAAGCCGATAAAACTGCATTTGATAATTATGTAAAAACTCATAAAACTACATGCCTTGACAAGGCCGGAAATGAAATACATGGAACCGTTACATTAAAATTCAATGTCGACAAAAACGGAAAACCTGAGAAAATAAAAGTAGAACAATCCTTAGATAAAGCTTGCGATGACCAAGCCATAAAATGGCTAAATGAAGGCCCTAAATGGAATGGTTCATTGAAGAAAAAGGAAGAAGTAAAAATTACTTTCTAAAGTCTTTGCATTACAATCCAAGCAAATGATCTCCACTAAAAGAGAATGGCAATAAGTTTCCCGTATTTTCTATAATAAATATTTTGCCTTCCATACCACTTAATATTAAGCGTATAGGCTTACCTGTTCTGTTTTCATATTCGCTCAAACTCTGGCGACACATGCCACATGGAGAAACAGGCACATCACTTTTACCGGATAAATTATTATAAGCAATGGCCATCGTGGTAATAGGCACATTCGTATGTGTCATCGCTGCAGCACCCAATAAGGTACGTTCTGCACAAATGCCTACTGGATAAGAAGCGTTCTCTTGATTGGTTCCTTTCACCACCGCTCCATTCTCCAACATGGCAGCAGCACCAACCAAAAATTTGCTATAAGGCGCATACGCTATTGATGTAACATTTCTGGCTTGTTCGAGTAAGTCTTTATCTGCGGGCAACAGCTCTTCTATTGAATTATAAATTTCGTATTCGAATTGAATTTGGCCTTTTTGCATATTTCTTTTTTAGATGAAAAATCCCCTTACAACTGCAAGAGGATTTTTCTAAGTTAGTTATTTTGATTGAATTTCAAACTATTTTATGGTACTGAATAATCTTTTCCATCTTGGACCACCTTCCCAACTGAACCAAATTAAAGAAGCCTTCCCTACAATATGATCTTCAGGAACAAATCCCCAGTAACGGCTATCCAAAGAATTGTGACGATTGTCTCCCATCATCCAATAATAATTCAATTTAAAAGTATAATCTTTTTCAGGGTTACCATTAATCATACATTGACCATTTACGATTTCCATTTTATTGCCTTCATACACTTCAATACAACGTTGATATCGAATTAAGTTATCTGGTGTGAGTTCGATTTTCATTCCTTTTTGTGGAACCTTCAATGGGCCAAAATTATCAGCCGACCATTTTGTGTTTGTATATTTTTTGCAGGTATCTAAATTATAATAAGGAAAGAGTTGAGCATCCGGTTCCATTATAAAATCTGAAAGCCGGTATCCCTGAGGAAGTTTCAATGTAGTTTTTTCTTTGTTGGTAATATTTACCAATTGAACATTAGTTACCCCCATGTCTCTTACATCTCCAATATCATCGCCAGCATGAATTTTAATTCCCATAGATAGCAACTGATCCTGATCGATTAATGTATTTGATGGCGTTTCTAGTTTATAATAGCGTTCTGATTCCGGAAAAACAATTTGCGGGTTCCCATTGATAAAAACTTTTCCATTTACAATCTTCAACTCATCCCCACCAATTGCCACACATCTTTTGATAAAATTTTCTCTTTTATCTACAGGACGAGTGATGATGATATCTCCATAATCCTGCCAAACCCTATCTCTGCCCAACTGACGAACTGCTTCATAATAAGTTACCCTACTTCCGAAATTCACTTCATCATTAATTAGTGTATCATTAACCGGAAAATTAAAAACAACAACATCGTTTCTTTCCACAGGCGAAGCAAACCATCTCTTGTAGGGAATTTTTATCCATTCCACATAGGACTTTGAGTTAACAACAGGTAAAGTATGGTGTACAAAAGGCATTGCTATTGGTGTATTGGGCACTCTTGGTCCGTAACTGAATTTGCTGACAAATAGAAAATCATTAACCAACAAAGTTTTTTCCATAGAAGGTGTTGGAATGGTATAAGCCTCAAAAACAAAAGTGCGTATAATTGTTGCCGCCACTATTGCAAAAAATGCCGCATCAATCCATTCACGGGCTCCTGATTTTTGATAATTATCAACAACTAATTTACCTGCATATTTTTCATTTGAAGAACGGCCGAGATATGGGAAATAAATAAAAGGAAATAAAACGGTTAGTGCATGATGCCAGAAACCAAAACGGCCAAAATGTTCAACAAATTTGATCGTAATCCAAATGGTTATGAATTGTCCGGCAATAGGAATGAATTGAAAAAAGAACCAGGATTTCTTTAATTCCATTTTACAAACCATACACCAGGTATTATAAAATGGGATGAATGCTTTCCAGCCAGCTATTCCGGCTTTTTTAAACATTTCAAACATTCCATAGTGCCACAAAATGGTGCAAACTATTAAAATAATCCATCCAATACTCATAAATAATTATTTAGTGGCTCAAAAGTAGGGTTCAAAATTTAATATTTATAAAATTCAGCAATAATACAGATTGAAACATCTCATTTTAACAAAACTTAAAAATTAATGTTCACTTATTATTGTCTTCTTGGCAGCACAAAATTAGTCACATCATCAAGACTTATTGTTTTACCCGAAAGGATGATTAACCTTTCTACTACGTTTCTCAATTCTCTTATATTGCCGGTCCAGTTGTGTTGTTGTAATGCAGTTACAGCATCATTATCGATTAACTTTTTCGGCTGTCCATATTCACTGGCTACCTGACTTATAAAATGTTCTATCAATAATGGGATATCTTCTCTTCTGTCATTCAAAGAAGGGACATGAATAATGATGACCCCCAAACGATGATAAAGATCGAGTCTGAAGTTTTTTTCTTCAACCTCTTTTAGTAAATCTTTATTGGTAGCGGCAACTACCCTTACATCAACATTAATATCTTTATCTGCACCAACTCTTGTTATTTTCCCTTCCTGTAATGCACGTAATACTTTTGCCTGAGCGCTGAGGCTCATATCTCCTATTTCATCCAGAAACAAAGTACCGCCATTAGCCTGTTCAAACTTTCCTATCCGTTGTTTTATTGCAGAAGTAAATGAGCCTTTTTCATGACCAAACAATTCGCTTTCTATTAATTCACTGGGAATTGCTGCACAATTCACTTCTACAATAGGTCCATTGTTTCTGTTGCTTTTTTCATGAATCCATCTGGCTACTAATTCCTTTCCGGACCCGTTGTCTCCGGTTATGAGTACACGGGCATCAGTAGGAGCCACTTTTTCGATGGTATTTTTTATGCTAGAAATTGCGGCACTCTCTCCTACTATTTCCTGAACCTTTCCTATTTTTCTTTTCAGCACTTTTGCTTCTACTACCAAATCTTGTTTTTCAGAAGCATTCCTGAGTGTGATTAACAATCTATTTAAATCAGGCGGCTTGCTGATATAATCGTATGCCCCTTTTTTAACGGCATCCACAGCGGTATCAATATTCCCATGCCCACTGATCATTATTATTGGCACATCGAAATTAACTTGTTTGGCTTTTTCTAAAAATTCAATTCCATCCATTTTTGGCATTTTGATATCGCAAAGCACGACATCATAAGTTTTTTCGATAAATTTCTTTAACCCTTCTTCCCCATCAGAGGCTTCATCAATTTTATGTCCCTCAAAAGCCAGTATTTCTGAAAGGGTTTTTCTTATCGCTTTTTCGTCATCAATAATCAGGATATTAGCCATAAGCGTGATCTAAATTTTGAATATTTTTTTCAAAAATAGTCAAATTAAAAATGAAATAGCAAAAACTATATAATTGAAAAATAAGCCTTACCAAGACTAATTATTTCTTTTGATTTATGTAAGTTATGATTTTGTAAATATCATATTTGCCTTTACTTTTGCAGTCCGTTAAAAACGGGACGTAGCGCAGCCCGGTAGCGCACACGTCTGGGGGGCGTGTGGTCGCAAGTTCGAATCTTGTCGTCCCGACA
>CANFGZ010000126.1 GCA_947446585.1 Chitinophagaceae bacterium
ATGAAAGCGAGAGCGATCATGAAGTTCTGACTTTTTTCTTCGCTCTCATTCTGTTTCTCGCTCTAATGAATAAAAGATTTTTAGATCTTCCTCACTCACGGAAGTTAAGTGCACAGAAAGTCAGAACGATAATGAAAGCGAGAGCGATTATGAAGTTCTGACTTTTTTCTTCGCTCTCATTCTGTTTCTCGCTCTAATGAATAAAAGATTTTTAGATCTTCCGCACTCACGGAAGTTAAGTGCACAGAAAGTCAGAACGATAATGAAAGCGAGAGCAATCATAAAACGCTGACTTTTTTCTTCTCTCTCGTTCTGTTTCTCATTCTTTTAAAAATAAAGTTTTCAAATCTTCACTACTCACAGAAGCTAAGGGCACTGAGATATTTCAAACAGCATTACTTGTTTTGAAAAAAACAACAAGTAAAAAGCCATGTATTGAATGAATTTTTGAATTAGTAGAATGTATATCAACCTCACAGGACTTTGCAGCTTATGCTAAACATTATTTATCATTTTTGAACTCGCAGAAACTGAATTTACTGAAGGAAATATTTTTGCTATACTTTTATCTGATGGTGTTTTCAAACAAACATATATTATTACGAAAAGGTATTTTAGCTTAAAATTCGATTACTTTATTATTACTCAGTAAAATGTTGTTTTAGTTGTTTTTTATTAATATTTTTACCGTTAACCTAAACATTTAAACAACCTTAAACTTTCAGTAATGCAAACAAAAAAACACCTTTTTTTAATTGCAATGATTTTATTTTTTAGTACAGGATCATTCGCGCAACGCACAAACTGCAATCAAAATCATCATTCAAATGCTCTTGTAGAAGTTTACAGAGGACAATCTCGACTGACTTTGTCTCAACAAAGAGAAATAAGAACAGCAATACATGTCATTGATTCTCATTCCGAAGTGATGTACCGCCAGGCGGGTGTACCTCAGATTATAGTAACCTTGAATCCATCAGATTTTCGGGATGATCCTGAATTATTGGCACTAGCTGAACAGGAGATAAGAGATTTACTTGCTAGTTATGGTTATTATGATTAATTAACGGCTGGTTATAAATTTCAATAACCATTCTTCAACAGATTTTATAAATTTTGTAAAGAAAAGCGAATGAGTTCAAAACTGTCCGATAAAAAATAAAATTGGGCCATATTATTTAAAGTATGGCCCAATTTTATAGTTTGGTTTTGCTGCACTTAACTTTTGTTTTTTTTATGCTTGAAAAAAACTAAAAGTCTTTTTAAATAAGTATTCCTATACTTAGCCTAATTGAGATGAGAACTAAGTTTATAGAACCCAAAAGTTCTATCCATTTTATCATACTTCCTGAGACAGCAGAAGAAATAAATTAGTATTAACAAATGCTATCGCAATTTGTACACCAATAATCCTTGACGCAACGAACAAAGAACCCAAGTATTTTTAGGTCGTTGAATCTGAGTATAACATTGTCGTTATAGTACAGTAATTGATAATTTCTAAATTATGTTATTCCCCGATAAAAAAAAGTAAAACATTTATTTAACCCAGATTTTGCGTACTTTAATTTATCTGATCCCCACTGGATATTTATAATGGTCCAATGGGATTGTCTCAAACAGCTATCAAGTCTGCATTATACCATAAAGTGGTAAACTAAAATATAATTCAAATTGGTATTAGTTGATTTCAAATCCGGTGCATTAAAAAATAAATTTCAGTTAATTGAAATAAAACCAGCATCATGGCGTTTTAATAATGGTTTTTCATAGGATATTGGATTAATACGGGCCGCGATTTCTATCATGGCCCTTTTTTTATTTTCTGATGTAAATGAAGATAACCATTAATTGAAAAAACAATCGAGGGTTATGAGAGAAGGGGGATGAGGCTAGTGCTTTTGGACGGGCTAAATATTTTCATGCTCCACAAAATACATATCTATTTCTCCTTTGTTTTTTGCTGCCAGTTTGCCGCGATGAATGCAATGGAAGTTGTCTTTTATTAAGTTGTAAGTTGTTTCGCTGATATTCACTTTTCCTGTTTCTCCTGATGATTCCATTCTGGAGGCAGTGTTTACGGAATCGCCCCAAATATCATAAGCAAACTTTTTTGTTCCTACAATTCCGGAAACAACAGGACCAGTATGAACACCGATTCTGATCCTGAAGAACAACTTGCCGGCAGCTTGTTTGGCTGCCGCATGATTAATCATGAAATCCCTGATCTCCAATGCTGCTCTTACCACATCTTTTGGATGGGTATTGTTTATGGCGGGTAATCCACCTGCAGCCATATAAGCATCGCCGATAGTTTTAATTTTTTCTACACCATATTTATGCATAATATGATCAAAAGCCGAAAAGCATTCATTGATTTCACTTACCAATTGTGTAGGAGAAAGAATCTCAGATAGTTTCGTGAAATCCTTAAAATCGGTAAATAATACAGTAACGGAATCATAACTTTTGGCTTTAGCCGTACCCGTATTCTTGAGCTCTTCTGCTGTTTCTTCAGGTAAAATATTAAGGAGCAATTCGTCGCTGCGGTGTTTTTCCTTTGAAATGCGATTTCGTTGTTTGAAAAATATTCCTGCAAAAATGATTACAATGGCAAAGCCTATGATGAAAGAATTGCGGATCATTTTTTGGCGCTGTATGGATTGCTGCTGTTGACTGATCTGACCTTCTTTTTTATAAATTTGAAAATCAAGATCCAAAGAACCTAGCTTTTTATCAGTTTCGATATTATATAAAGTGTCTTTGATGTTAATTAGCAAACTTTGATATTTATAGGCATTATTATAATCGGCCAGGGCATTATAGGATTCTGAAATGCCTTTGTACATGTCTTTAAGTTCGATATTGGCTTTAATTTCACTCGCTATTTCTATGCCTTGAAGGAAATAATTAATAGCTTCCTTGGCTTCTCCTTTTTGTTTGTAAGTATTGGCCAAACCAAGTAATGATCTTGCTATGTCTAACTTTCCGTTAAGTTTTGTGGCAATTGTTAATGCCTTGTTTTCATTTATTATAGCATTGTTGTAATCGCCAATTTTAGTATACACCTTTCCTATGTCGATGTAAGAATATGGGATATTTTCAGATCCTTCATAAACGATGAGCGATTTTTTGAGATAATCCAGGGATTTGTTGTTGTCTCCTTTTTCGAAATAAATTTCTCCCAGGTTTACATAGATGGTGCCTAATGCATCTTTGTCTTTTAGTGATTCACAAATAGGCAATGCCTCTAAATAGTATTTCAGTGATTTGTCATAATTGGCTTTCTTATTTAGATATACCGTTCCAATATTCATCAGCACAGTTGCCAATCTTAAAGAGTCATTTATTTCTTCGGCTAATTTTAATGATTGCAAATAATATTCGATAGCCTTGGTATCTACACCCTGATTAAAATATATGGCACCAAGGTTACTGAGTATGTTTGCATGTCCAATCTTGTCGCCTAAATCCTTATATAGTTTTAATGAAGTGTTCCAGTTTTGTATAGCTTCAATATTCTTGCTTTGCATATAGTAAGCAATACCAATATTTTTATACGCTAAAGCAAGTCCTTTTTGATAATTTATATTCGATGAAATTTCTTTTGCATTATTAGAGTATTGTAAGGAGATAATCGGGTCGATGCTAAAGTAGTTTTTACTCAGTAAATTAATGTTGTCCACCTTTGTGCTATCATCTGCGGCTTTGGAGATGAGGTTTTTCAGACTGTCTATTTGTTTGCTTTGAGCCCAACAATGAAAACTAAAAGAGCACAATAGCAAAAGAAAGGCTGTAATGTTTTTCAATATAGTGCTCGTTTTTGTCAAACAGTGATTTTCAGTTGAGTTTATAAAAGATATTTTGATTTCCAAAAGTAATTAAAATATATTCATTTTATTGGGTATAAAAAAAGGAAGCCAATAAATGACTTCCTGATTTACTTTTTGATGATTTATCGTTAATTCAGCTTTATCAGCTTTATTACTTTTCTTTCTTTCCCTTTAATGATTTCTGCAAAATAAGTTCCTGATTTCAATTTGGCTCCAACTTTTATTTCAGAGTCCGATAATTTATCCGTCATCACTTCTCTTACAGATCCCAACGCATCTATAATTCTGATGTTGACTTTTTCATGTTTTTCACTTAAGATTTTTAATTTAAAATCGGTTTGTGAAGGATTTGGCGAAACCATTACTTCAAATCCCGTTGAAACTATTTGTTCACTGATTGGAGAAGCTTCTGAATTTCTGGCAATCAAATTGCCGGCACAAGTATTTCCATTCCAGGTAGCAGCAACACTGCTGGCAATATCTTCAGCGATGAAAACACCGGTAAGTACAACCGGGCCCGCAGTACCTTTTACCTGAAGTTTTCCTTTAGGCATATAGATATTTCCTGTAAATCTGGTGTCGCTTGAGTTGATAGAAAATTTCTCTACATCAGCAACTTGATCACTAACGAAGAAAGTTGCGTTTGATGCATTAACCCGGCTTCTGTCTCCAACAACCACTGAAGTTTTAATCTTAACGGCTGTTCCATTGAAATTGGCAGTGGTATAATTGACATTTAATTTTCCGGGTGCTATTAACAATGTGCTAATATTTACTTCTGCTTGAGTGAAAGTAACTTGAGCCCCTTCTCCAATGGTAATAGTTCCATAAATAGTTCCGGTAATGGTAACTACCGCGGCTTTCCCAATCGTCAAACTGTTGTAATTGCTCGCAATAGTAGCCGTTGCATTATCAGCCACAGTGAAATTTGTAGCCGGAACGTTAGCGGTGTTGGTTAACAATGTTGGCAATGTTATAGCGGCCGCACTATAAATTAAACCTCCTGTAACGGTTACTGGCGCGGTTAAAGTAATCACAGGTGATTTTACAAAACCACTAACTGTTGAATTTTTATCAATAGCCACTTTCTTTCCAGCAGCTGTATTGCCGATTGATCCGTTTACAATATTTGTTTGACCTAATGCAACGTCTTTCAATCCAAGAATGGTATAATTACCCAGGAGATTTTGTTTGAGGTAATTGTAAGTTGCGGCTGTAGCAGTTCTGCACTTATTCGCATCAGTTACATAAACGGTGTAATTGCCATCTGCATTATAGTTGTTGAGTGATATTGAACTTGCAGTAGATGCCAATATATTGGAGGTGTTGTACCACTCGTATGTAAGTGGCGCTAAGCCGGTGCTGTTTGCAGTTAATGTAAGACTATTGCAATAAACATTTGATGATGCTGTACTTATTGAAGCGGTTATAGCAGCAGGAATTGTAATTGTAACCACTTTTGTTGCTGTACATGCTTTTGTGTCTGTTGCCAGAATGGTATAGGTCCCGGCAGTAGTAACAGTATAAGGCGAAGTGGCAACAACATTATTTACTTTAAAACTGATGGCACCTGTTCCTCCTGTTGCAGTAAATGCAATGCTTCCAGTTTGGCCATAACATTTAGGATTAGTAGCAGTAGCTGTAATCGTAATGGCAGAAGGGATCGCAATAGCCGACTGAGCAGTTGCCGTACATCCTTTAGTGTCTGTTGCCAGAATCGTGTATGATCCTGTTGCAGTAGCAGTATATGGTGATGTGGCAGCAACATTATTTACTTTGTAAGTAATAGCGCCTGTGCCACCAGTTGCACTAAATACAATAGAACCATTGCTACCTGCACAATTAGGATTTGTACCCGTTGCAGTTAATGAAATAGCAGTAGGGGAAACTATGGTTACAGTTTTTGAAACGCTACAACCATTAGCATCTGTTGCGGAAATCGTATAAATGCCGCCTGCAGTTGCAGTATATGGTGAAGTAGCAATTACATTATTTACTTTATAAACAATAGCTCCAACTCCTCCTGTTGAACTGAATGTGATAGATCCGTTTTGTCCGGCACAATTTGGATTTGTACCAGTGGCGGTCAAGTTAATAGCAGTAGGTATGGTTATAACTACATTTTTAGTAGTATAACAGTCATTAGAGGTTTCTACTCTAACAACATACGTTCCTGAAGTGGACACAGAATATGGAGATGTAGCACCAACATTATTTACTTTATAAGTTAATGTGCCTACGCCGCCGGTAGCACTAAATATTATTGTTGCGGATTGTCCCGAACAAACAGGGTTAGTGCCAGTCGCAGTAAGATTTACTGCAGCCGGTATAGTGATGGTAATTAGTTTGACCGCAGAGCATCCACTTGCATCAGTTGCAGTGATTGTATATATTCCAGATGTGCTTGCCGAATAAGGAGATGTGGCAACAATGTTATTTACTTTATAAACAACAATTCCAGTAGTTGCTGTAGCACTAAAAGTAATACTTCCGTTAGCACCAGCACATTTTGGATTTGTACCCGTAGCTGTTAATATTATTGAGGAAGCTGCTGCAGTTATCACTACTTGTTTAGTGCTAGTACATCCGTTAGCGTCTGTCGCAAGTACGGTGTATGTTCCTGATACACTCACGGTATAGGGTGATGTGGCAACAACGTTATTTACTTTATATGTAATAGTTCCTGTTCCGCCAGTTGCATTAAATACAATACTTCCGCCAACACCTGAGCAACTTGGATTGGTTCCACTTGCGGTTAAACTAATTGCCGTTGGAATGGCAATAGTTACAGTAGCAGATTTTGTACATCCGTTTGCATCAGTGGCTAATATTGTGTAAACTCCAGCTGCAGTTGCAGTGTATGGCGATGCTGCAATTACACCATTCACTTTGTAAGTGATAGTTCCTGTTCCACCAGTTGCACTAAATGTGATGCTTCCGTTTGAGCCAAAGCAATTTGGATTCGTTCCATTTGCAACCAAACTAACAGCAGTTGGAATGGCAATCGTCACTTGTTGTGATGAAGTACATCCGTTTGCATC
>CANFGZ010000127.1 GCA_947446585.1 Chitinophagaceae bacterium
ATTACCGGGAGTTAGAATGTCAAGCGGATCTTTGGGTCAGGGATTGAGTGTTGCTGCCGGAGTTGCTTTAGCAAAAAAGTTAAACAATGATGACCGAATTGTATATTCTTTGCATGGTGATGGCGAGCTCGATGAAGGTCAAAATTGGGAAGCTATTCTATTTGCAGCGCACAAAAAAATCGACAATATGATCATTACCATTGATTATAATGGACAGCAAATTGATGGTCCCACAAACGAAGTACTTGGATTGGGTAGTTTGAAATCAAAATTTGAGGCCTTCGATTGGCTTGTTACAGAAATGGATGGCAATGATATGGACGAGGTGGTTGCAGGTTTGGCAAAAGCAAGAACTATGCTTGGAAAAGGCAAGCCGGTTGTTATCCTAATGAAAACGGTAATGGGAAAAGGAATAGACTTCATGGAAGGCACACACGAGTGGCATGGAATAGCACCTAATGATGATCAACTTAAAAAAGCGCTTGATCAGTTACCCGAAACTTTAGGGGATTATTAATATTTTACTTTAATTCAAGCGGTTGGTTGGCTGCTTTTGTAGATGGCAACCAGGAAGCCAGCAATACTATTGTCATTGCGGTTAAAATAACAATTACAAAATCCTGCGCTATAAATTTTACTGGAAAATAATCAATTAAAAAAGAGCCTCCCTGCAGTTTTATTAATTTGAATTTTACTTGTAAATAACAAATCAACGTAGCAGTAAATACGCCAATTATTGTTCCGATAGAACCTAATAACAAACCTTCACTCAGAAAGATTTTTTTGATTTGAATTTTAGTGGCACCCATACTTTGCAATATGGCTATATCTTGTTTTTTTTCAAGCACCAGCATAGTTAATGCACTGATCATATTGAAAGCAGCAATGATAAGAATTAAAGTAAGCACAGCATAGATGACCCATTTTTCTGTAGCCATAGTGCTGTATAAATTGGCATTTTGTTGATATTTGTTTTGAACAGAAAAAGAATTTCCTAATATTTTTTTAATGGCAATTGCTGCGGAAGGGGCTTCTTCAGTTTTTTTTAATTTGATTTCTGCAGCAGTAAATTCATTTTGTTTTAATCCGGTTTGCTGTTTTACAAAATCTATATTGGTAAGTGCATAAGCATTATCAAATTCCTGCTGTATAGAAAATACTCCAGATGGTTTTACAATTCCTTCACTCAAAGACTGAAGTGGATCGTTATCTGTAACATTGGATTTTGGTAAAATCAGGGCAATGTCTTCCTGTCCATAGGCATTGCTTAAAATTATTCCGGACGCATTTTGAATTCCTGAACCTACAACTAATAATGGATGGGAGGCTGTTCCCAGGTCAAAATTTCCTTTTATCATTTTAGCAGGAACTCCGGATACTTTTGTAAAATTTTCGTCTACACCTTTAAGTTGTACAACAGATTGAAAATCTCCATTTTGTAATAATGCTTTTTCTTCTGCGATAAACGAAATACTTTTAATCTGATTAATTTTTTTTAACTGATTAATTTTATCTAAATCCAAAAAAAAAGTTTTACCAGTAACTGGAATTACTTTTAAATCAGTGTAGAAAGAAGAGTATAGAGATTTTACGAGGTCTTCAAATCCATTATAAACACTCATAACCAAAACCTGACAGCAAGTAGCAAAGGCAATAACACCTGTTGTTACCCAGGCTATTATATTAATAGCGTTAGCTGATTTTTTTGCTTTGAAGTAACGCCAGGCAAAGTTTAAATACATTTAAAGAAAAAGGTTATTGTTTAGGATTGTTTTTGTCGTCCTGCGTTTTAATATCATTGAATAATTTTTCAATTTTTTCTACATAATCAAGGGTGTCATCAATATAAAAAGTAAGTTGTGGCATCGACCTGAGCTGATGTCTTACTCTTGAATTTAATTCTTTTTTTATTTCATAACTTTTCTCTTGAATAAGGTTCAAGGTATGTTTCGGGTCATTTACTTTAAAAAAGCTTAAATAAATTCTGGCGTCAAAAAGGTCTGGTGTAATTTTTACGCCTGCTATGGAAACCATTCCTCCATCGAGCATAGTAAGGCCAAACCGCTGAAAAATATCATTCAATTCTTTCTCCAAAACAGCAGCTACCTGTTTCTGTCTTTTTCCTTCTATCATGAGATTCGTGTTTATTCGTTGTAAAATTAGTTACTTTGCTGCTACTATTTAAAAAATGAAAAGATATTCAAGGATTTTCAATTACCTAAGCTCCTACAAAACTGCTATTGTAAGATACCTTATTACCATCTTACTTTCTATAATATTCTCAGTTTTGTCTTTAGCCATGCTGTTTCCATTCCTTCAGCTTTTGTTTGGAGTGAATGCGGTAGGCGCCCCCGCAGTTAAAAGCAATCTGGTTATGCAATGGATAAATAACTATCTGAGCAATCTGGTTAAAAACGGAGATGCTTTATTTGCGTTGAGCCTCGTTTGTGTGATGATCATTGTATCTATATTTCTGAAAAATCTATTCCTTTATCTTTCCGCAAGAACGCTGGGTCCGATGAAAAATTCTATTGTAAACAGATTAAGAATTGAGATGTATGATAAAATACTCATGCTTCCCATTGGATATTTTACCGAACAGCGGAAAGGAGACATGATGAGCAGGATGACCAATGATATCAATGAGGTGGAAGGATCTGTAATTGGTGCTTTGGAAGGATGGGTAAAAGATCCGCTTGCTATTTTAATTAACCTTTCTGTGTTATTTTATATTAGCCCGAAACTCACGATTTTTATTTTGATTTGCCTGCCTATTATGGGATTCGTTATTGGTAAAGTCAGTCGCTCTTTGAAAAAACAATCCATGAGGGTTTCTGAAAAAAGTGGCGAAACCTTTTCTGTAATCGACGAAACTTTAGGTGGATTAAGAGTAATTAAAGCGTTTAATGTAGAACAAAAACTCAAACATAAATTTTTACAGATTAGTGAAGATTTACTGGAAGCAAGAAATCAGATTGGATATAAAAGAGATATGGCCTCACCCATGAGCGAACTTATGGGGGTAAGTATTTTTGCCGGTATTCTCTGGTTTGGAGGCAGGCTCGTTCTATCTCATGAGATTGCCATGAACGGAGCTTTGTTTCTTACCTACATGGGCTTGTTCTACAATATTATTGATCCTGCAAAATCTATTTCTTCTGCATTCAGCAATATGCAAAAAGGTACAGCTGCGATTACCAGAATTGAACAGGTTCTTAACGCTCCAGTAACAGTTGATGAAAACCCCAATGGAATAAAAATAAATTCGTTTAATCACTCTATTGAATTTCAAAATGTCAGTTTTTTTTATGATGATACGGCAATTCTGAAAAACATTAATCTTAAAATAGAAAAAGGAAAAACAATTGCACTGGTTGGAAGTAGTGGGGCTGGTAAGTCTACGTTAGCTGATCTGGTTCCGCGTTTCCATGATCCATCCAGCGGAGAGATTTTTGTTGATGGCATTAATATTAAAGACTATTCACTTCATTCGTTGAGAGGCTTAATCAGTATTGTTACACAGGAGCCCATTTTATTTAATGATACCATTGCCAATAATATTGCTTTAGGTATGGACAATCCAAGTACCGAAGCAATTATTGATGCCGCTAAAATTGCCAATGCAGATACATTTATCAGTAAAAAGGATAAGGCTTATGAAACCAATATTGGCGACAGAGGTTCCAAACTTAGTGGTGGAGAGCGCCAGCGTATGACCATCGCCAGAGCCGTTTTAAAAAATCCTCCTATTTTAATTTTAGATGAAGCCACATCTTCTCTGGATACAGAAAGCGAAAGACTTGTACAGGATGCGATTAACAATTTAATGAATAATCGTACTTCACTGGTTATTGCTCATCGGTTGAGCACCATTCGACATGCAGATGAAATCATTGTTTTAAACAAAGGAGAAATTGTAGAACGCGGAACGCATGATGATCTTCTTGGACAACAAGGGATTTATTATAAGTTGGTTGAGATGCAGGAAGTGAAGTAGGGGAGGATAGAGCTGGATAGACTATATGCTGGATAAGAAATTTCAAACAAAAAAGGAGCATAATTTTCATCATACTCCTTTAATCTATTGAAAACTGAATTTTCTAAATCATCAAATTACTTCACAATTCCCATTTTCGCTTCTATGCTTAACGTTGCATGAGGAACTGCTCTTAATCTTGCTTTATCTATTAATTTACCAGTTACTCTGCAAATGCCATATGTTTTATTTTCAATGCGCATCATTGCTTTTTCAAGATGATCGATAAACGTTATCTGACGGCTTGCCATCTGGCTTAATTGCTCACGTTCCATACTCAAGCTACCATCTTCCATAGTCATGTATCTGTTTTCGCTTTCGTCGCCACCGGTGTCATCCTTTCTGGTAATCAACCCCTGAAGATAGTTTAGCTCTTTCTTGGCTGATTCTACTTTACGAAGAATCAATTCTTTAAATTCAATTAATTCTGAATCAGAATATCTTGCCATTGGTGCACCGGGATCATTTTTATATTTATCTAAAACTGATTTTGTAAAATCAGGCTGATAAGTGCGAGAGGTTTTGGTGTTTATTTTAGGCAATACCACAGGTTTAGCTGTAGGTATTTTGATGTCTTTCGGGTTTTTTACGTTTGCTTTTATGATTGGGTTTGGTTTAATGATTTGTTTTACAGGAGCTGCTTTTACAGGTTCTACTTTTTTTGAAACTTCTTTAATGGCAGGAGTTACTTTTTTTATTTCTACTGCTTTTACTGGAGCAGGAGTTGCTTTTTTTACTGGCGCTGCTTTTACCGGAGCAGGAGCAATTTTCTTAGCTACAGGCTTAGTAATCACTTTCTTTGTCGGTTCAGCTTTTTTTGCAATCGCTTTTTTAGGTGCGGGAGCTGGTGTAGCCTTTTTTGCAGGAACCACTTTTTTGGCTACCGGCTTTGGTGCTGCTTTTTTTACAGGAACCACTTTTTTGGCAATCGGTTTTTTAGGAGCCGGCTTTACCGCTTTTGGGGCAGGTTTCACGCTTTTTTTAGCGGGAACAGATTTTTTAACGGGCTTAACTGCTTTTTTAGCAGAGGCTACTTTTTTTACAGGCTTTGCTGCTGGTTTTTTGATTGCCATACTAGTTGATTTTTTTTTGAACGCTGACTTTCAGAGGTACGTCATTTATTTCAATGGGTATGCCGGAATCAATTTTTGACGAATTAAACTCAATTTCGTCAGCCAAAATTTCGCGGCAAATATAGTCTTTAAATTTTATTAACGAAGGTTGCAATTCATCATTTTCGCTTAAAACAACAAAAATTCTGTCGGTTAACTCATATCCATTTTCCTTTCTTATTGTCTGTATGCGATTCACTAATTCCCTTGCATTTCCTTCATCCTGAAGGTCTTGTGTAATTGTAATGTCAAGTGCAACAGTTAAAATGCCCTTTCCGGCAACCTCAAATCCAGGTATAGAATCTGTAAAAATTTCAATGTCTTCTAGGTTAATTAGGATTGGATCTTCTCCATTTTCTACCAAATCCGCGTTGAGCAAATAATCGCCACTTTGTACTTTTTCTATTTGAGTGTTATCAAATTTTTCTATTTCTGTAGCTGCCCATTTCATTTTGGCTCCTAGTTTCTTGCCTAGTGTTTTGAAGTTGGCCTTAGCTTTTTTTCTGATAAAATTGTTGTTGGCATCCAGGATTTCGACTTCCTTTATATTTGTTTCACTTTTAATAATATCCTCAACTAATGTTATATTTTTTACCATTTCAGCATCCAAAGCCGGAATAAAAACTTTTTGTAAAGGTTGTCTAACTTTAATATTTACTTTTTTTCGAATCGATAAGATTAAAGAACAGGCATCTTGTGCTAGTTCCATTCTTTTTTCAAGTTCCAGATTAACAGCCTTTTCATTGCTTACCGGAAAAGAACTATGATGAACGGAATTAGAACTGTCTCTTTGAGTTACAGTATTTAAATTATTGTGCAGCCAATCAGCAAAAAAAGGAGCGATCGGGGCAATTAATGTAGTTAGTGTTTCCAAACATTCGTATAGTGTTTGGTAAGCAGATAATTTATCTGCACCATATTCGCCTTTCCAGAATCTCCTCCTACATAATCTTACATACCAGTTGCTCAATTTAGTATCTACAAATTCTTCAATAGCTCTTCCTGCCTGAGTAGGTTCGTAAGTATCCAGATTTTCTGTAACTAACTTTATCAAACTATTCAATGAAGAAATAATCCACTGATCAATTTCTGGTCTTTTATCCAAAGGAATATAATCTTCCTTAAAAGCAAATCCATCAACGTTAGCATACAATGCAAAAAACTGATAAGTATTATATAAGGTTCCAAAGAATTTCCGCTGAACTTCTTTAATTCCTTCTTCATCAAATTTCAAACTATCCCAAGGAGATGCGTTTGTGATGAGATACCAGCGTGTGGCATCGGCACCATAGCTATTTATAGTATTAAAAGGGTCTATTACATTTCCTAAACGTTTGCTCATTTTATTGCCCGACTTATCCAATACCAACCCATTGCTGACAACAGTTTTATAGGCCACACTGTCAAATAATAAAACGGCCAGTGCGTGTAAAGTATAAAACCAGCCTCTGGTTTGATCTACACCTTCTGCAATAAAATCGGCAGGAAAATTTTGAGCAAAACTCTCTTTATTTTCAAATGGAAAATGCCATTGTGCATAAGGCATAGCGCCACTGTCAAACCAAACATCAATAAGATCCGGAACCCGTTTCATGGATTGGCCGGAATTGCTAACTAAAATAATTTCATCTACATAAGGCTTATGTAAATCTGCGGTAATGTTATTGATATAATCTTCTGCTGTTTCACTGCCAGAGGTTTTCCAACAACCTGCTTCA
>CANFGZ010000128.1 GCA_947446585.1 Chitinophagaceae bacterium
CCTGCGGATTAAATGGTGTTGATGTTACTGCAGACGATGGCATGCATTTTCAAAAAATTTCTGAAGAAAGTTTTAATACTTGCAGAAAAGCAAAAAATGGGAATGCCGTTTATTTCGCAGGAAGTAAAGGGAAAATAGGGAAGCTTATTTTTTGATAAAAAAAAGGTTTGCATCTAGCAAACCTTTAACTATGATTTTTATTAATTATTATCTCACCATCTTAAACACTTTATTCTGTCCGCCGGATTCGTAAAGTACATTAAGTATATAAACGCCTTTAGCAAGATTTTCCATTTCCATATCAAACATATTTGTTCCTCGGGAAACTCCATATTTTACAGACTTTACCAACTGTCCAATACTGTTATGAATACTGATTTCAATATTGGAATTATTATTTGAAACTACATATAATTTCGGGTGAGCTCCAGGATTTCCATAAAGCTGTACCATAGTTTCGTATTGTATAGAGGCACTGTCAAATTTCACTTCGGTTTGAATGGTAGTTTGTTTTGTACATGAGCCAAAAGAATAAGTGTAAGTTAGGGTATGTACTCCTATTCCTGCGGTTGAAGGATTAAAAGTGTTTCCTAAAACACCATCTCCGGTAAGTACACCACCTGGAGGATTCAGCACAACAAGAACAGGGTTATCAGTATGAAGATATAAAGGATCCACGCCAGTAATGCTTGGCGTTATGTTAGGCGCAACTACTGCTGTAACAGGCATTCTGGATCCATCATTACAAGTTTGAGGCATACCTTCTACTTGCCAGTTGTAAAAGAAAGGATATAATTGATCCCCTGCAGAAGAACCAACAATATTTAAAACCGAATTCAATTTAAATGGATATCCAATATTGGTATTAGTAGTTGTATTTGAATATATTGATGGCACACCCTGAAGTACACTGAATCCTAACTGAAGATTTAATCCGGATGGAACATAAAAATCAAGTTCTACATCCTGAACTCCAGCCTGAAGTACCAATGCTTTTTCAATAAGTACTTTTCCGTAAATATCTCTAAGTTGGAAATAACGTATTCCTGCAACACTGGCATTCACAGTCACTCTTTTTAGTTTGAATGGTTGAAAAGCATTGAAGATTAAATAATCTTCTCTGGTTGCATTGTAATTTCCAGTTGGAGTAAAGTTGGTGTTTAGCGCCCCAATTGAATCAGCAAAAACGGGTGGTTGATCTGCCACATAAAAAGTAGTAGAAGTATTTAAGGTACCCGTTTGAAAATCATTACCCACGTGAAGTAAATTTCCTCCTGTAGGAGCATCAAACCAATGTGCATTACCGCTAGCGTATAAATGTGCCGTAGCGCCAGCACAAACCGTATCTTGTTTGGTATCAGATGGATAAGAACTTGCTCCTGCCGTAAAAACATCTAAAGTGTCGCTGGTTGCGGTTCCGCAAGGAGTGGTTGTTTTCACCCAATATCTTCCGGCTTGTCTTACCGTTATGTCTTGAGTTTTGGCTCCAGTACTCCATAAATAATCAGAAGCTCCATTTGCATGAAAATTTAAGCTGTCGCCGTTACAGATAATATTTCCTTTATTGCTAAAGATGTAAGAATAAGGCCCTGTGTTAGAAGTGCGTTGATGCGTAAGAGTGGTTTTAGCTTCAAGCCAGTTATTATCATCACTCATTTCCATAAAATGATTATCCGGATCAATTTGAACAATAACATGGTAATCTCCATTGCAAGCCTCATAAGGTACTTTTACAAAACTTTCATCGAGGTATTGACCATATACATCTACTTTGCCTACGCTGATTCCCTGAATCGTGTTACCGCAACTATAACCGCCCCCCAGTCCATAATTTCTTACGTTGGTATTGTTTAATATATTACCATTCAAATCAACACAATCCCCAAGCGCTCCTGTGCATGTTGTTAAATCAATCAAACAGAAACTTACTTTGATGCCACTATTTACAATAGGCCATTTTAAAGTATCTGCGATTGATGCATCTCTTAATCTCAATGTATAAAGTCCCCAACTATCGAGGTGAATATGACCGTGAGCAGGATGGTATTGCATAAAACCAGCAGGTCTTAATAAATATTCAAATGTATTTCCAACCTTATGATAAATCCTTTGATTAATTAATCTTTTAGGAAAAGATCCATCCGGACATAGAAAAGAAGCTGAGGGAAAAAAATCTCTTAACGTATCACCGCCACAGATATAATCATTGGTAGGAGTAATTTCCATTGGGCCATATCCAATATTTGGAGTAGCCACATCTAATCGCACCAGACCTTTATTCACGCCAGTTACTAATTGATCATATTCTGTCCAGCCTCTGTTTGCATTTAAAGTGCTTTTACCTGCTAGTATATCAGGAAGAAGATAACAATCTGTGGCTCCAGCAGTTGGGCAGCCACATCCACTTGGATTTCCATTTGAACAAATACTGGAGTAGCTCACGCAAATTGAAAAAGTTCCATTGTTATCATTTCCATATTCCCAGAATCGAATGTAATAGGTTGCACCGGGTGTTAACCCTGTTCTGCTGATAAAAGGCATCAAACCATTTGTACCTCCATCATCATCACAGGCCAATTCTGTAAGTGCTCCACAAGTGCCACTGTATAAGGCCATCACTCCATCAGTAACTACACCTATATTAGTATTAATATCAACGTTTCCACCGGTTGGTGCGATGAATTTAAACCATACATCACCGCCATAAAATGTACCTCCACAAGAAGGTGTAGGATCAGTGGAGATTTCTGTAGCCTGATCATTTGTGTATTGAGAAAAAACACAAGAACTATTTACAGATAAACTTATCGCATTTCCACAATTGTCGTTAACTGGAGGCTGTGCAAACGTGGTGAATGAAAAAAAAGAAAATGAAAGAAAAATAAAAAAGTATTTTATTGATAGTAAATATTTACTCATCTGGATTATTTTTTTAGAAAACTAAGTTAAGTCATTTATAGGAAATTGAATACATCGTTAAGCAAGAATATCAAGTATTAAACATTAATTAAAATCTTGTATTTTCTTAAAAAAATTGAGCCATAAAAAACCCCAGTTTTACAACCAGGGTTACTTTATTAAAAATTATTTTCAATTTAATTTAAGCTTCTGAAATCCACTGGCACCAGCTTACTTACACCAGCTTCTTGCATGGTAACTCCATAAATTACATCCACAGCACTCATCGTCATTTTATTATGAGTAACAATAATGAACTGCGAGTTCTCACTGAATTGTTTGATCATGTTGGTAAACTTGCCCACATTGGCATCATCAAGGGGTGCATCCACCTCATCCAAAATACAGAAAGGTGCTGGCTTAATTAAGTAAATTGCAAATAACAATGCTGTTGCTGTTAATGTTTTTTCTCCCCCACTCAACTGTCCAATGCTACTTGGTCTTTTACCTTTTGGTTTGGCCACAATATCAATTCCGGTTTCAGCTAAATTTTCGGGATCCACCAAAATCATATCAGCTGTATCTTCTTCTGTAAATAAGGCTTTAAATACTTTCTGGAAATTCTCTCTTGTTTTATTGAATGTATCCAAAAATTGTTGATTCGCTGTAGCCTCTACTTCCTGAATAGTTTGCATTAGGCTATCTTTTGCCGTTACTAAGTCATTTTTTTGTTCCAGAATAAATTCATAACGCTTTTTCATTTCTGTGTATGCTTCTATGGCTGTGGGATTAACCTCTCCCATATTCTCCAGCCTCTTTCTCATGCGTTCATTTTTTTCCTGCAATTCTTCCAGAGGCGTTTCGGTGGTTCTAGGTTCATCTATAATAGCATCCAGATCTACTTTAAATTCTACACTCAAACGTTCTTTCATTCCGGCCAATTGCAATTTCAAATCAGTCAAGCGATCTTTGATTTCATTTAATAAATGATCAATTCCTTCTTTTGATTTTTGTTTTAATCTTAAAGCACTTTCTTTTTCGGTAAGTACGTTTCTAAGATTGTAATATTCTTGATCAGCCTGATTTAATTTTTTCTCTTCTTCATCTTTATTACGCATTAATTCAACAACAGTATCGTCTACAACTTTTAAAAGTGTTGCTGTTTCATCTATGTTGGCAATGGCTTCATTTAATTGGCTTTTGCTGTTTTCCACTTGAATAATCAAATCACTTAACTGATTATTTTTAAATTCAAGTTCTTGATGAATAGCTCCTATTTTGCTTTGCTGACGGGTAAATTGCAAATTTCCTTCATTGAATGTTCCTACTGCAGAATTATATTCCAATTCGGCAGATGAGTAATCCTGTTCTACCAAATGAATTTTTTGCTGCATCACTTCCAGAGCCGTATTAAGTGCTTCAAATTCGTCCCTAGTTGATGCAATAGAATCTTGATTGAATTTCAACTGAGTATTTAATTCTTCCAGTTTATTTGTTGCAATACCTTCCTGATGATTAAGATTTTCCACTTTGTTTTGTAAAGCAAAAACCTGATTAGTCAGTGTATTAATAGTTTGTTCTGTTTGCTTGATTGCATTTTCTTTCAATTGAGTATTGAATGCAATTACTTCATTGTGCTTTTGCTGAATCTCATCTTTTAATTCTGTAACAATTTTCCCCTGAGATTCTATAGCTTTTATTAATTTTTCGAGATTCTTTGCACGTCCGATTTTCTTTCCTTCAAATAATCCCACGCTTCCTCCAGTAAGTGAATATTTACCTTTAACGTATTTTCCTGTTTTTTCTAAAATTACTGAGCCATTACTTTCTTTCAAGGCATCTTCATTTTCAGCAATGAATACGTTGCCAAGTAGATGCTGAGCCAATGCTGCATATTGATTGTCGATTTCAACAACATCTAGTGCTTTTAATGTGCCATCTGGCTGGTGACCTGCTGTGATATCTTTGAACTTATCCAGCAAAAAGAAATTTGCTTTCCCTTTTTTATTATTATCTAGTAAGTGAATGGCCTGAAGTCCTTCTTCCAAATTATTTACTACATAATAATTTAAATAAGGATCTAGCACATTTTCAACTGCGGCTCTGTATTCTTCTTTTACATAAATGATATCAGAAAGCAAAGGCGCTTTATGATTCCAATCTGTATTTTTATGCAGAAACTTAACGCTTTCAGGATATCCTTCCAATGAATCTACCAGACTCTTTAAGAGATCGTGTTCGTTTTTCTTAGCATCAAATTTCCTATTCTCTTCTGCAAGATTATTGCGTAAATTCTCGAGCACACTTTGAGTTTGAAAAATTTGCTCTTTGGTAAACTCATGCTGATCCTGAAGTTGCTGAAGGCTGGTTTGACTTTGAATCAATTCCGTTTCTTTTTGTTTCTTATCTTCTTCCAGTTGTTTTATTTGTTCAATACGATGTGTTTTTTCATCCTGAAACTGATGTATAGAACGCTGAAGATTTTGTATTGAAGTATCCGCTACGGCAACCTTTTTTTCGGCATCAAACTGATTTCTTTGTATAGTTTGGTTTTCTTTTCTTAATGAATCTATAGCAGAACGCTGATCATCAAAAACTTTTCTTTTCTCTTCAACTGCTGATTTCAGGGTTTCCAGATTAGCTTCTAATTCGGTAAGCTTTGCTTGTTCTTCAACAATTTGGTTGGCAGTAAATGCGATACTTTCTTCCAAGCCACTTTGCTGACCATTAGCTTTTTCAAGAAATTCATCAAGAGAGGCTTTGCGTTCTTTAAGATGTTGCAGCTTTTGTGCGGTCAAACTTTTTTCACTCTCTTTTCCGCGAGCCTTATCCAACATTTCATTGAAATCGTGTTGCATTATTTGTAATGCTTTTTCTTTTTCAATAAAACTGAGTTTCTCCTGTTCAATGGCGGCTTCTTCTTTCGAAATAGAAGTTTCTAACTCAATCCGCTTATCCACTTCCTGTTGTTGCTGCTGGTTTAAATCACGATAGGTAACATTGAAACCTTCCAATGCCGCTTTTGCCAGCTCTATACTTACTTCTTTGTAATCTTTTTTAATTTCGAAATACTTCTCTGCTTTTTTGGCCTGACTTTCGAGGCTTTTTAGCTGATTATTGATTTCGAATAATAAATCTTCGATGCGAGCTAGATCTTGTTCGGCAGCATCTAATTTTAATTTTGCTTCTTTTTTTCTTGTTTTATAAATAGTGATACCAGCCGCCTGCTCCAGCATTTTTCTACGGCTATTTTCCTTATCCTTAATAATATCATCCACCATTCCCAGCTCAATAATTGCATAACTATCAGTACTCACACCCGTATCCATAAATAGATTATGAATATCTTTTAGTCTGCAGGTAACATCATTAAGGCGATATTCACTTTCTCCGCTTTTGTAATATTTACGGGATATGGTTACTGTATTAAATTCTGTTGGAAGGAGATTTTTAGTGTTTTCGAAAGTGAGACTAACTTCTGCTAATCCGCTGGCACTTCTGGTTTTGCTGCCGTTAAATACCAAACTTTCCAGATTTTCACTTCTGAGGTTGCTGATTTTATGTTCGCCAATAACCCATCTTATACTATCAATAATATTACTTTTTCCGCAGCCATTGGGCCCAATTACGCCGGTAATGCCCGCATCGAAGTTCAATACAGTTTTGTCGGCAAAACTTTTAAAACCTTTGATTTCTAGACTCTTTAAACGCACAGTATATAATTTTTATAGGCGGCAAACCTACGTGAAAAAGATTGATTTTTAACGGAAAAAAATGATTTCGACTGAGTTGTTGAAAAGTTTGTTCCGAATTGTCAATTTATAAAATAGTGAACATTAAATTTAATTGAAAAATCTCAATATTGTCGCATATTTCAGGCATTCGAACCTTTAGTTACTCACAGATTTTTCACAGATTGAAAATTTGTTAAATTCCAAAAAATA